>JBFKJL010000282.1:0-3673 GCA_041631795.1 Saprospiraceae bacterium
GAAGATATCCAATTATTCCGGAATAAGGTTTGGTGTATATAAAGATTATGGACCTGCCCGGATCTTATATATAAACCGAGGGTATATCCCAGATGGAAATGGAATTTCAAAAAATTGTATTCCATTGAAATTTGGAGATGTTGTGACAATAGATGATGATCTTGCTTTTGGTCTTATCAAGAAATTACAATCGTAAATTGTTATAAAATAAAATATACAATATGTTACTTCAGGCAGCACTTTTATTTAATATGGATTCCTTTTGTATATGAACAATTTTAAGTGTGTATATAAAACCTGGAGCGTATCATTATTAACTTTTGTATTAGTGGGTGGTCTCACTGGCCAGGCAGATACCACATCCATGTATATTTTTGGCCATAGCCTTATCGTACATGATCCTCCTGCAATGCCAACGCCAAGTGACGAAACGACTGTACCCCATTGGTTTTATCTCCTGGGCCAAAGTTCAGGGAAAAATTATGAGGTCGCCGGTCAGTATGGATTCCTCCCACAGCATGCAGATCTCCCGCCGATTTCACAATGGGGCTTTGATTCGGTCCCTCCGGCCTGGGACTCTGATAACATGCCTTTCCCTGATGCAGACTTTTCTCACATATTGCTTACTGCAGCTAATTTCATTCAGTATCAGCCTGCTCATTATCCATATGATGGCGGGAATGGGGTAGAGTCACCGCTATCAGCAACTTTAGAGATCTTTGACTGGGTACAGTTGCAGCAAGATTCCCTGTCTTTGTATGTGTACGAAAACTGGCCAGATATGGCGCCATTTCTTTCGAATGGTTCGTTTCCCCCAACGGAAAGCGAATTGGCCAGTTACCATGCCTTTACCCTGGGTACATTCAACGACTGGTGGATAGAATACCATGACTCATTGCTTGTCGCCAGGCCCTCTGACAGTATAAGGATGATCCCTGTGGGTCCTGTCATTGCCGGACTGCTGACGGAGACAACTTTGAGTCAGATCGCTGTGACTGACTTGTATGAAGATGATGCGCCTCATGGCAAGCCAACAATTTATTTTCTTGCTGGACTGATCACTTACATGGGGGTGTACCAGGAGATAGCTCCTTTTGATTATCCTGTACCTGATATCGTGGACAGCATTGTGGTGCAGAATTTTCCCGAGGTTGTGAATTATGCCTGGAATAAATTATTGGATTTCAATGACAGTCTTGGCCATTCCAGGGTTTTTTATTCAGATGATGTTGTGGCACAAACGGATCTGCACTTACAGAATGACGCAATTGTGATCTATCCAAATCCTGCTCAGGATTATTTTCAGATCAAAGGTGTACTGGAACCTTTTGATATAGATATTCTTGATATCAATGGCAATGTGTTTGAAAACTTAAATGCGTCAATGGATGTCCTCATTGATATATCTGCATTGCCTCCGGGACTGTATTTTGTAAGGGTCCGGAATCAGACCAATACAATGCTAGAGGTCCAGAAGATTTTGAAGCAGTAGCCAATTTTTGTAGCGACATCTCGTGCCACGAATTGTTCGTGGCACGAGAAAGAGTGAAGAGGACCAGTGCCACCGCTACAATCATTATATTGCGATGAGAATATTGTTTACTGAAAAAATACATTATGGAAAGAACAATCCTGGGACTCCGTACAGTCGTCTATAATGTCGGAGATCTGATGGCCGCCAAAGAATGGTATGCCAGAGCCTTCAAAACAGAGCCATATTTCGATGAAAACTTTTACGTTGGTTTTGATATCGGCAGTTTCGAGCTGGGGCTTCTCCCGGAGGAAAACACACCGGAATACAAAGCTGAATCAGCCTTTGTATACTGGGGTGTCAATGACATCCACAGTGAATTTGATCATTTTATAGGGCTGGGCGCGACTGTACATGAAGCTCCCCATAGCGTGGGTGATCCACTTTTGGTTGCCAGTGTGCGGGATCCCTGGAATAATATCATCGGGTTGATCTTTAATCCCGTGTTTAAGTATGTGCCACCGGAAAAATAGATGGCATCAATATGTGAAATTGATTAATTTGGCACCGTTTTAAATCTTCTCTAGAGTATCGATCCATTTATTGATAAAAGACGTTTTAAATTGAACATCTATGAGTGAAATTATTGCAAAGATTGGGAGATCGAAGTACAAAACTGAACTGACAAATGGCAGGCATAACCTGATCGGAGATGAACCTGAAGGGTTTGGAACTGACCAGGGGCCGACACCATATGATTATTTACTGATGTCATTGGGCAGTTGCGTGGCCATGACACTGCGTATGTATGCAGATCGCAAGGAATGGCCTCTCGAGGAAGTTGAAGTGCACTTATCCCAGGAAAGGGTGCACGCCAAAGACTGTTCGCATTGTGAAGCGAGGGAAGGTTTTGTCCATGTCATAAAGAAGAACATTAAACTCACCGGCGATTTGGACGAAAAGCAGAGAAACAGGCTGATTGAAATATCTGACAAGTGCCCGGTCAATAAGACGTTGCTGAATGAAATAGTCATCCTGTCTTCAGAGTATGCTGAAGTTTAATTTCGTTTATTGAGATCTAAGGCCTGAATCCGTCCAACAAAATTCAACAGAACGGACCTGTCCCTAATGTTGATTGTTTGGTTTTTGTGTGATTAATTGGTCTTAAGTGCCTCATGGGCTTTTCTAGCGTATTTTTTCAAGTGCAATTTGTCGAGTGAGCGCTTCCGGCACACTGTTGAAGTTGTTCTGGGCAATGTCACTATAGTATTGCATGACCAGTTTCGATTCACCAGCACCTTCATGGGCCTTTGCCAGTTGATACTTAATATAAATGTTATCAGTATTTGCTTGATCAAAATGTTTCACAGCTTCAGCAAAGTTGCCTTGCTCCAGGGCAATAGATCCTAAAATATGGTGGACGCGTTCCATTTTCCTTGGATCAGCATCAGGTTCAACCAAAGTGGTGAGTTTGTCTGCCAGCGCAGCCGCGCCTGCATAGTCTCCTTTCATGCAAGTCAGCATACCTTCCCTGTAGGTCTGGGCGGCAAAAGCATCTCTCATCATGGCATCAGTACCACCTTTTTTGGCCTGCTCCATCCTGATAGGTACCCATTCGGCATGCAATTCTTCTGCTGTATCAAACATTTTGTTGTGAATAGCAATCCAAAAGGCGCTGGTCAGTGGAAATTGTTTCCAATTATCCTTTTTGGTCTGGGTCACTGTATTCTTTAATTCCTCACTGGCCATTTCTGGGTTGCCTTCATAGACGTTGACCAAAGCCCGGTAAACGGCGAAACCTGGTCTTTCATTTTCCTTGGCCATAGATAATGCTTTGTCATAGTCTGCCCTGGCTGCTGCAAAGTCCCCTAGAAATGAATTGACGTGGCCGCGTTGCTGGAATGGCGACCCATCATCTCCGGAATACTCTGTCGCTTTGGTATAAAAATCCCTTGACTTTTCAAAATCACCTTTAGCACGATACACATCTCCCATAAAGTCATAGGACCGTTGTTCCGTTGGTGCCAATTCCAGAACTTTCTGAAAGAACTGCTCAGCTTTTTCATAATCCTTGGGATCATTGAAGAGATAGCTGTTGCCAGCCTGGACATATGCTGGAACAAATTCTGGTGCCAATTCAATGGCTTTGGCCATGTACTCGCGTGCTTCTTCATATTTTTTAATCCCTGACAATCCTCCAGC
>JBFKJL010000283.1:0-3643 GCA_041631795.1 Saprospiraceae bacterium
CAATGAATGGTATAGCTTTGGTAACCTAAAAAATGTCATTATGAGAAGCTTAATATCCGCTGCTTTCATTTTTATCTTCATATTAGGATGTTACCAGGGATCTGTCCATCCCAATTCATTGTTGCAAATCAGCGAAGATGAGGCCATAGGCGAGCATAACCTGGCTTACAAATGGGGAGAAGTGGCATTGACAGCCACAGCAAACGACACTGAAAAATTCAATCCCAGGCCGACTGTGACATCGCGCTATCTCGGCCTGATATTCACTGCTGTTTTTGATGCATGGTCCAGGTATGATGAGAAAGCCATTCCAGTGTTTCTACAGGACGTAGAAAGAAGGCCAGGGGATGAGCACAGTCTTAAAAACAAGGAAATTGCCATCAGTTATGCAGCTTTTAGAACGATGAATGAGTACTACTATTCGGATTCATTATTATTTTCAGAATTCATGCAAGAGCTTGGCCTGGATCCTGCCAATAGATCAACTGACCCAGAAACGCCCGAAGGCATTGGAAACCTGGCAGCCCTTGCTGTCATTGAAGCCAGGAAAGGAGATGGATCAAACCAATATGGTGAAGAGGAAGGATCAAATGGACAGCCCTATTTCAATTACACAGGATACGAACCAGTCAATTCAGCAGACAATAATGTGGATGCCAATCGATGGCAGCCCAAATATTTTTCAGATGGCAAAGGTGGTACATTTACGCCTGGTTGTTTAACGCCATTCTGGGACAGGGTCAAACCAGTGGCATTGAAGTCCGCTGATCAATTCAGGCCCGGCCCACCACCAATGATAGGGTCTGCTCAATTGGAGCAAGAGGTCAGAGAGGTCATTGAATTGCAAGCCAATCTCACAGATGAAGAAAAAGCCCTGGTTGAGTTCATGCGTGACGGACCTCAAAGTGTACAACAGGCAGGTCATTGGCTTAAATTTGCCCAGGATGTTTCCCGGAGAGATCAGCACACACTTGACGAAGATGTCAAGATGTACTTCTATAACCAGGTGGTTGCAATGGATGCATTTATTGCTTCCTGGGATGCCAAGATGTATTATGATTATGCTCGTCCATATGCCCTTGTTCATGAATACTACCAGGGCCAGGTCATTAAAGCCTGGGGTGGTGAAGGTAAAGGCATGATGAATTTGGATGGAAGCCAATGGCGGCCTTATTCACCTTCCACTTTCCTGTGTCCTCCGTTTCCCAGTTATGTTTCCGGACACAGCACGATCAGCGGGGCGTGTGCCGAGGCACTCAGACTGTGGACAGGTAGTGATCATTTCGGTGAAGAAGTCCGCCTTGTCGCCGGGGCCATGACAGAACCGGATAATCTTGGTGATACCGTAACTCTGAAATTTCCGACCTTTACCCAGACAGCAGAAATGGCTGGCATTTCGCGTGTCCTTGGAGGTTATCATATCCAGGCGGATAATGTGGCCGGTCTTAAACTGGGGCGTGATGTTGCAAAGGAAGCATGGTCTTTTTATCTAAAACACATCGGTCAGTCATAAAAGGAAAGTCCCTGCTGATACATAGCAGTGACTTTCTTTTTTTTCTATAACCAGCTGATCTGTTTGTTACGCCAGAGGTTGAAAGTTTAGGAAGTCCACATTCCCTGAACTCACATCATACATTGCACCGACGATATCAATCTCGCCATTGTTATACATATCGAGAAGGACATTGCTTCGAAGTTTGATGTCATTGATGGTTAACTCCACGTTCTTTTTGGACACAGCGTTGACAAAATCAATATTTCTCGAACTTCTATCCGCGCCTGGTCCTGTGGATACCGAATTGACCGCCGGCATCAACTTGCTCAGCATCTGGGTGAGATTGCCCAATTGGGCATTGTCACAAGCTCCCTTGACAGCACCGCAAGAGGTGTGTCCCATAACCACGATCACTTTTGAACCCGCAAGCTTGCAGGCAAACTCCAGGCTCCCGAGAATGTCTTCATTAACGAAATTACCTGCGATCCGTGCATTGAAAATATCGCCTATTCCCTGGTCAAAGATGATTTCTGTGGGAATGCGTGAGTCAATGCAACTCACAACGGCAGCAAAAGGGTATTGCCCTGTAGCTGTTTGCTTTACCTGGGCGTGGAGGTCTCTATGAGCAGGATTACCGGCTACAAAACGCTGGTTGCCTTCTTTGAGCATGTTGATGGCCTTAGAAGGTGTTATTCCGGCCTGTGATTCTTTTGTTTGTGTTATGATCATATCCTTGTTTTTATTGTGTAATGGGTTCATTATATCTATTTTTTTTGGTTTGTCAAAAAATTAAGTCTTGTCTTTTACAAATAGGGACACGGTGATTTAAACATAGCTTTCTTTCTCTAATTCGTTCTCGTGAGCTGTTGCTCCCCTAATAAGGTTGTTTGCCAGGGCGTGTTCAACTTCTTTGACCTGGTTCTTCAGTTCCACTGAGTTGAATTCGATCAACTCAAGTTCTATATCCCGGTATCCCGCGTTTGTTTTAAACTCTTCTATAATTTCAACAACATCCTGGTCAATATGGATGGATTTTGAGGCATCAATGATAACTTTAGCCCCATCGGGGATCTTGCTCAACGTCCTTTGGATGCTGGCTTTGTTGATGAAGGTGACATCTTCTGCAAGCTCAAGCCTGATCGTACCGTCACCGATATGCTTTTTTGATTCGAAAAGGAAAGGTTTCTTGTAATTGTTATACAGAATGTAGAAGATCGCAATATTAAGACCGATCATGATACCCATCAATAAGTCGGTGAAAACAATGCCGAGGATCGTGACCACGAAAGGAATAAAGTGGCGATGCCCCATTTGATACATTTCCCTGAATAAAGCCGGTTTTGCAAGTTTGTAACCGACAAGGAACAGGATCGCAGCCAGGCTGGCCAGTGGAATTAAGTTCAGTACACGGGGAATGGCCATGGCACAACCCAGCAGAATGAACCCATGGAATATGGCAGAGAGTTTTGTGCGTCCGCCAGATTGTATATTTGTGGAACTTCTGACAATGACCTGGGTGATAGGAAGTCCCCCGATCAAACCCGATATGATGTTTCCGACACCCTGGGCTTTAAGTTCCCTGTTGGCTGGTGAAACACGCTTGAATGGATCGAGTTTGTCAGTAGCTTCAAGACAAAGCAGCGTTTCAAGACTGGCCACGACTGCCAGGGTGATCCCTGTGATCCACACCGTTGAATTTGTGATCTGGCTAAAATCCGGAAAAGTGAATTGTGCAAAGAAACCACCAAGTGTTTCGGGCACAGGAATAGCCACCATTTGATCTCCTTTAAGTGACAGTGCAGGAATATTTTGAAATACTAAATTCAAAATTATACCCAGGGTCACCACAATGAGTGGCCCCTGGATGATCTGGAAGACCTTGCTCTTTTTCATGAAAGGCTGCTCCCACAGACCAAGTATAAGAAGTGAAGCCAAAGTGATGATGATGGCACCGGGGCTTATGGCTTCAAACATATAGTATAGCTGCGATAGAGTATTGTGGCCATCAGCAGATGCAAAGGAAAGGCTGCCTTCATAATCCTTGTCATAACCAAAAGCATGCGGGATCTGCTTCAAAAAGATAATGATGCCGATACCGGACAACATCCCTTTGATCACTGAAGACGGAAAATAATACCCTATGATGCC
>JBFKJL010000284.1:0-3624 GCA_041631795.1 Saprospiraceae bacterium
GTACTTGTAAAACAGCGTCATGATCTCGCAGGTTGACCTGTCATTGGCCTTCCAAAGCGAGGTGATCACGCTCTTGGCCCCGGCGAAAGAAAAAGCGCGCGCAAAACTCAGGATGCCCTCGCCTTTTTGCAACTTCCCTGTGCCGGTCTCGCATCCACTCAGGACAACCATATCCACAGGGAGATCCATGTGGTACAACTCGCTGATATAGAGCCTGTCGTCAGATGCTTCCTCTTCAGATCCCGTAAAAGCCAGGAAAGAATAGTCCGGGTTTTCATCATTGAGCTTGGCATGCGTGGACAGGTGGAGGATGTTGTAATCTTCGGCCATTGCACGAAATCTGTCTGCTGTGGCATCGTTGCCAAAAACAGCTTTGCCATTCATCATACGTTGAATGCCGGACACCTCATCGTCATTGAACATCAAAGGGCCGAGTGACTCGCTTCTGACTTCACTCACAGAGGCATACCTCGCATCAGAATCCTGGAATTCCGGCGCAAATGCCAGCAATCCGTGGGTAGAGTATTCTTTATTTTTCATTTCCAGCCAGAGGGTGGCTGAATAATTGTAACTTATCTCGTGCTCCGAAATAAGAAAAGACTCCTCTTCAGATTTTTCGTCATTGATCGGTTTTTTCAAGAGTACCTCAAAGGGGATATACCCAAGGATACCGTCGGGAATGATCATCAGTTTTTCCGGAAGCGCACCAAGGGGGGCAATCAGCTTTTGATACAAGCCATAAGCTGCATCTTCATATGATGTCTTGGATAAATCAGATTTGCCTTTGTCAAGATGATCCCGCTGTACGAAATAATCGTACATTCCGGATCGAAGGGTGTTGACCCACTCTTCCATTGGAAAATCCCTGGGTATCCTTACGGCATAGGAAGTATCCGGCAATACGACAAAAGCATAAATATGTTGGTATCCTTCAAAGTATTCGATGAGAGCATTTCCCGATAGCCACAGATGTTGACGGGTTTGATCCAGGGAGGCAACACTTACTTTTTCAATATTCAAACTGGTTTCTGATGAGGGTCCAGGCTTGTGAATCAGTGATTCATAGTTCCGCCAAAGATCAAACAACGCGTTGTTTAAGGCGACAATACCTTCCTTCTCATCCGGATCATCACATTGCTCAGATTTAAAGATCTGCCTTTTGATCCCGGCCATTTCTTTTTTCAGTTCGTTTTCCCGTTGGATCCACTCCTCACTTTTTGCCTTGTAGTTGTGCGTACCCTGTATCGTCTCCAGGAGAAGTAAGGCTTTACTCTTTTCTGCCAGGACAAAGGCATCAGACAAGTGCTCAGACTTTTCAGTAAACTGGTGTTTTTCCAATGCAATGGCTAAGGCACCCTCATATATCGCCTGCACCTCTGAAAGGATATGGGAAAGTCGGAAACGCGATCCTGATTCACGGAAGTTTTTCTGCATTTCATTGATTTGATCAATGGCTTTGGCAAAATATAGCTCCGCAGAATCCAGCTCCGCTCTCTCAATTTCCATTTCCCAAATGCTGTAATGGGATCGGGCCTTTCCAGCCTGGGCGAACAATATGGTCCAGTCACGCATAAAATCCGCTAAAAGAGCATGATTGACTATTTCACAATGCATGGATTCCAATGCTTTGTTGTAATATTCTATTGCTATTGACGCCTTTCCGCTCTTTTCATAGCACAATGCCATCTCACAGTATAGCCCTGCCACAGTCGTGTTACAGTTTCCTGCCTCTTTTATAAAAATGTTTAGCGGAACTTGATATGATGCTATTGCCTGTTCATACAAACCCTTTTGTTGGTAAGCCATGCCAAGATTTATTAACCATTGATCCCTTGAGAGTTCACTTGTATTATACCGGTCGATATTGAGGGGAGTCAAAAAAAATTCGCTTAATCCCAGAGCCTTATTAATTAAGTTTATGGCCTCATCGAAATTTCCTTTTTTGATCTCACAAATGGCGATATTGTTCCAGGTACGGACTGCCATTGTAAAATATCCCCATTCCCCCTTGTAATTCTGACCCAGTCGTTTATTAAAATATGCTATGGCCTTGTCATGGTCCCCCAGGATCATATGAGACAATCCAATAGCATTGTATATATTTCCGATCTGTTCATCATCCGCATCGAGAAATCTAAGGGCAAGGTCAAGCGCTTTCTGGCTGTAAAGCAGGGACAGGTCCGGTGCATCGGGATAAAAACAGAACCAGGCCATATCCAGGTACGCGCTGATCAGGGCTGGATGGTCTTTCCCGTAATAAGTGATATATTCCTTTAAAGCCTCGCTCAAGGCATGAAAGCTTTTGCCTGATTGACCGTAAAACCAGTAGTGCCTTCCATAAAAAGTCAGGCATGCTGCACGTTCAAGACTTGGTTTATCTTTCTTGTCCATTTCAATGATAGCCAGGGCACTGTCCAGGAAAATGGGAACCTGCTCCCTGTATAATGTATGCGTGGCCATATTATAATAAGGGTGTGGCAGTGAAATGCCTGCTTTAGTAAAATAATCGACAGATCTCCTCCAGCAGGCAATGGCAGCGTCATGGAAACGTGTATTTATCGCAAGCGTATGACCCATATTGCAGGTGATGGCCCCTGCCTTTTCATACATAGGCTCTGGTGCAGAAAGTGCCAGTTCTAAAGCCGAATTAAAATGAGGCCTTGCGGCAAAATGATCATCATCCGTTTCGTCACTTTTTATTATAGATGTGCCCAACATGAAATGGGTTTCCAGGAGTATACGCTTATCCGTCTCATACGAGAGAATATCCCTGCAGATCCGGATGGCATCCTTGTACCTGGCTGCATGGTAAAGGGAAATGGCTTGAATCAATTTATTAACGGATGGGTTGTTGTTCCCTAAACTGGCCTTCAATTCCACGGTATCAGTAACAATAAGTAAAGTATACCACCGACCATGTGTTGTTATATGGTCGTCGCTCCACACCCTGGCATCGTACACTTCCGGGATTCTCACTGATGGTGAAATTCCTGGTTCTTTGTTTAAATTTCGGTGTATCTCTTGGGAATAGGATGAAAGCCCAAGGCATAGGCACATAGCCACGAGAATTCGCTGAAATGAAATTCCACCGTACATTGTAAATAGTTGTCAGACAGGCTACTATCTGTCTTTTTAAAGATAAAGCATTCAGGCCGCATCCACAATGATCTGGATCATCCCAAAAACCCCGACCCATATCGCCCTCTGTCCCGTCAGGGACTACAGATAGGTCAGGCACAACACCTCGGTCACACCCGTACCGCTAGGTACGGTAGACCGCCCTTTGTCCCGTCAGGGACATCACATAGGTAAGAGCACACCCCCTGCCCCGTACCATCAGGTACGACACATCGGCCAAAGGTCACTCCGTACCGTCAGGTACGGAAGACCGCCATTGTCCCGTCAGGGACAACAGATAGGTAACCACCAAAGCCAGAATAAAAATCCCCCACCCCCAGTGCCATCCACCGTCCACCTCTATCGCCTCCATATCTCCGATAGGGATGAACGTCGCCCAGTAAAACGGGTGCAACTCCTCACCTTTGTGCCCTGCGAGATACGCCAGTTTTGCCGAACGCAAGGCCTCGGATTTGCTTTGCCCCGCCTTCAGGTACTTGTAAAACA
>JBFKJL010000285.1:0-3604 GCA_041631795.1 Saprospiraceae bacterium
CATAGCACCGCACATCACTAAACATACAACATAGAGCTTGTTCATTTAGATATGAGATTGAGTTAATAATTGAGCTTAGTAAATTATTTGGATTATTAGCTTTAAAACAATCCTATTTTGATTTCGTCGAATCTGCAAAATAACAAACCGTGCTGTTAATTTTAACAGATTGTGCAAATTTAACATGCATGACGTGGAATAAGAAAAAAATACTGATAATTTTTCAATAAATGAGCATGACATCCTGGACCATTTGCACTATATCCCCACTGAATTCAGGTGATTCCATTTCGATGTATAAAATATATACTCCCTGCTCTAATTTTTGGCCATTATACGTCCCATCCCACCATGATGCTCCCGGGTCATTTAGATTTATCCCATTTGGCGCTTCGAATACAACATTACCCCACCTGTCGAAAACAACATATTGTTTCAAAGTCGTTATCGTGCCGTTTGAAAAAACCCGCAAATGGCGATTCTCGAAAGATCCGAGTGGGGCAATGACATTCGGAATATATATAGACGATTCGAGGGTGGGGATCAAAAGAATACTATCCTGGATTTCGCAACCATACACATCTGTTAATTGAGCAAATATTGTGGTGTTTTGATCTATATTAATGCTAATGGACACGCAGTCTTCATATGAACCGGTACAAAGGATCATATTCTCCCCGGTTGTCCAGGTCACTGATGTAACAAGGTCTGGGTTTAAAATATCATTTTCCAGTGTAATGAATACATCTTCACTTGCTCCGACCTCCAGTATATTGTTTATTATGGTGAAGTCTATGGGGCCTTCCGCAATAATTGTGGTCATTACGGTATCCGAATAACAGCCCGCGCTTTCCAGATAAACCCAATAATTGCCCATGGCGAGTCCTTCAATCAATGCATCGCCTGTAGATAAAGTCATCAATGATGTATCTCCTGATATGTGAATAATAAATTCCTCAGCTACATCCTGGGCATTCACAACCTCGAAAATCCCGTTATTCTCCCCGGGGCAACTGACATTATTGGACGAGAATTCAAATGCAGGTTGTGTTATTTCAGATTCCACCAAAACATGATATTCCACTTGGCACGAAGTTAATGTATCATGCACGATCAACCTGTATTCTCCAGGAGTATTGACAGTAATCTGAGAGTTATTGACCCCAGTAATGGAATCGCCGTTTTGGTCCATCCACATATATTCAAGCGGATTCCCCGGGGTAGGTTCCGTCCCAATTAAAATTGTTGGGTCCATGCACGTCAGCAACCCTGTTTCCCCAACCTGGACTTCCGGATTTTCATGAATTGTCAAGATGACCTCTGAGGAATTGTCCTGGCAAGGGAATATCCCTTCAACAGTATATTGGAACCTGTAGGTGCCAGGATTAATATCAACGATAGGAAGCATGCCATCCGGTATGACCGGACCAGGCAGCGAACTCCATGCCCCCCCCGAATCCTCTGAAGACAAAAGATCGAAAAGATCGAGAATAGAAGGTTCCCCCTGGCAAAAAGCAGTATCCCCAGGAATGCCCGGGTGCGGTGGAGATACAATCTCAAACGTTGTCAGGCCAACACTGTCACATCCAGGAGGCACCACGAGTTCAGGGAAAAAGAAAACATTATAAAAACCACTCTCAAGAACTGACAGATCCACAACATTTCCGGATGTAATGATTTCCCCACCCGAAAAATCTTCAATGACCACCGATCCGTCTACTGAGGATGTTTCGACAAATGTGTCTAGCGCCACAACGCCCTGTGAAGCACAGAAAACCAAATCCGTCGTCATTTGGATTGTAGGACAACTACAGTCAAGGACTGTGACATTGAGAATATAGGACACATCCTCGCAAACATTGGATGTGTCTATCGCTGTGAATGTAAACTCAAAATTTGTAAGGGTCAGGTTTGTAAAGGCCACATTTTCAAGGTCTGAAAAATCGCCTGGGAAATCACTATCCGGCACCCAAAAACCGGGCGTGCTTTGTGAAATTTCGAGAAAATTCAGGATGCCTGGAGCGATTTGCGAACCAGGCCTGTCGCACACTTCAATCAATCCCGGCATATCGACTTGGGGTGGTCCCTGGATAATTACGGGAACAGATACTGTGCTGTTTTCACAACCTTCGGGTAATGCACTTTCATTAATGGAATATAAAAGCGCATATAGTCCAGGTGATAAGCCGTTGGCATTTAAAGTGACACTGTCAGTCAATGGAATCACAATTCCATTACTGTCGAAAAATGTCCAACCACCTTGTCCGATATCAGGATCATTAATACTTAAATCGTATGTGCCGCCATCATTGCAGATAGCGACCTCATCCATTTCGGGTAAATTGGGACAGGCACACGAAACCACATTTACAAAAAAATCAGCCTCATCTTCATCGCAGTATCCCCCTTCAGATTGTGCGAGCGTGGTACTATATGTAAAGACATATTGCTGTATTTCAGTGCCTGAAAAGTCAATACTTGATGGATTGCCCATATCTCCCTGAAAATCAAGGCTTGACCATGTTCCCGGACTGGAAGAAGGTCCGATCAAGGTGTTGAGATCAAGAATATAAGGCCTGTTTTGATCATTTACGCCGGCACATATCACAGTATCACTTATCAAAATGTCAATGGCTGGAGGATTGTAGACATGGAGGACAGATGTTCCTGATTCCGGGCATTGGCCGGCTAAGGGAGGCGGCTCCAGGTTGAATATGAAAGAATATGATCCTGACAATATTCCATCGACATTAAAATAGCGGTTTGACGCCAATTCTGCATTTGTATCCGGACCATTCCCCAGGTAAGTCCATGCGCCGGTTCCCGCTTGTATAAATCCTTCCAGATCTATTGTCCCGATATCTGAACAAACAAAAGAATCCTGCACCACTGCAAGCGGGGGGCATTCACAATCAATGATGTCTATGGAGACCATGGCACTGTCTGCTGGACATGGTAAAATGTGATCGTCCTGGGTGAAAATCAAAGTGATCGTTCCGGGCTCCAGGCCAATAAAACTGATTGTATTTGCTGCTTCAATTGTAATGCTGTCATAGCCGCTGATCCGCCAAGTACCTGACTGATCACCCTCAATCAAAGTGTCCAGGCTTACTGATGATGGAAAACCAGTGAACAAATCAGAGTTACAGGCTACAAAATCATCGATGGTCACCGGGGGATTTCTTTCAATAATGGTCATTGTACTCTCATTTCCAGGCATTCCTGCATTCATGCAATTTTCATTGAGCAAGGTATCATCGAAAACATATCTCAGTGTATAAGTGCCTCCGGGTGCATCGGCAGAAACGATCAACTGATCATCGAGCAAGATCATTTGCGGATCACTGAAATCAAGAATCCATTCCCCGGGGTAATTGAACATAATCAAGTCAGCCAGGTCAAGTGTATCGTCGATAGCGGGTGCACAAAGAATGCCAATATCAGTAACTTCAGGGCAGCCGCAATTGATCACACCAATCTCAATAGTATCTTTCACAGGATTGCACCCGTCAGGCCCATAGACTTCAACATAAAATGGATAGGAGTTTTCGGTAAAGCCGCCAAAATCAAATGACAATGAATCGAGTTTGACATCATTGAAATC
>JBFKJL010000286.1:0-3600 GCA_041631795.1 Saprospiraceae bacterium
ATTCACCCAAAATGGAATTTGGAATTTGACATTTGAGGTTTTCCAGTAATGACGTCCTGGTGCCTGTCCTCGGCCGAGCGCAGTGAGCGTCGGGAGGGCTACCAGCCTTACGGCAAATAACAAGTACCAAATTCCAAATTCCAAAGAAGTCTTTTGGCAAAAAACAAGTACCAAATGCCAAATTCCAAAGGAGCCTTCGGCAAATTTCAAGCACCAAATTCCAAATTTCAAACGACATGATATGATTAAGTCAGCATCCACGCTAACGGAAGGGTAATTCACCCAAAATGGAATTTGGAATTTGACATTTGAGGTTTTCCGTAAGGTCCTTACGGATACACCTTATGTATCGTCACATACACCTTTGATTTGTGCGGAACAGCCGGTGGAGGCCCGCCTGTCTCGGGTGTCGGGGCTTCCTCGTGATATCCACCACCGCCCGGATCGTGGGCAATCTGGAATGGCATGTTACCGGTAGCGGCCATGGCCGATGGCTGATACCAGAATCCGTAGATCGAAATGGATTCTCCCGGAAATACTTCAACGATCGTACTGATATTCGGTGCGTTGTTGCGATTTAGAGCTTGTCCATATTCGAAGGGAAAATCAAGACCCCACGCGATCTGCAAATTGTTGCCTTGCGAATACATATGGTCATCCATTGGAGATGGATCCGTACTGGGTACTCCTG
Organism: Saprospiraceae bacterium; assembly: GCA_041631795.1. Lineage (GTDB taxonomy): Bacteria > Bacteroidota > Bacteroidia > Chitinophagales > Saprospiraceae > JBFKJL01. The sequence continues at coordinate 692 of JBFKJL010000286.1, forward strand.
TAAAGACGGCAATACTGACATAGGACCGAGGCTCTATATGAATTGGCTGACCATCAGGTAAAGTAGCTTGCTGGTAATCAGGAACCTCGTATTCGCATCTGGCTGTCACCTGGTAAAATCCAGGCAGGGCAGGGAAGAATGAACCATGTGAATATGGACTACCGGGCGTAGAGGGGATGAATTCTCCGGCAATATCAAATTCTACGATGTTAAATGGGATTTTGGTCCAGATATTGACCGGAATGCCTATGGAATCAGATAGCCAGGCATAGACATGACTAGCCGGAGGAGGCGTGTAAGCCGGATTGTCCAGTTTATTCCAGGATGACCCGTCATAACCCCTGAATTCTCCACTTCGGTACTCTATGGTTCCTGAAGGAGGCGTTAAAGTAGAAGCCTCTTTAATACAGATGGCTCCTTCATTGTCAATGTTTTCCTGTGCACTGGAGTACAGGAATGACAAGAAAAATAAAGCAGAAAACAAAATAAACCTTTTCATGGCATTGGATTTTTATATAATAAACTAGGCCCTATCATCCCGAACGCCGGGATGATAAATGAAGGTGAGTCGATTAGACTTCTACTTAGGTGATTGGCAATCTAAAAGCAATGACCATACTCATGTCTTGTGCTGATTTCAAGTTGCAGCAAAAAGTATCTTCTCAACATCCGCACTGATAGAGGATTATAATCAAAATACCTAAAAAAAGATGCAATAGCGTGGAGGCAAAATTCAAGAAACAAATTCCAAATTCCATTATTCATTATTCACAATTCATTATTCATTGCTCAATGCTCAATGCTCATTGCTCAATGCTCAATGCTCATTACTCAATGCTCACTGATTTTAGATATTTCATAACTTTATAAAAAACTGAGACTTGGACTTAAACCCAGCATATAAGCAATGGATTGTTTTTCTTGCTTTACTGATATGTTGTTACATGTTGCCCGCCCAGCACATCAGCACCTTCATATCCCTGCCCGGGGGTACTCAGAACAGTGACTTCCACCATCCGCCAACCCATGCCTTTCACTACATCATCGAGCACGGTGACACACTATCCGATGGCACAGCCATCAAAGACAATTTTGATTTCACGGGTTATGTGCCTATAGGAGGATCCAGTACGAATGGGTATTTGTCCATTAATCACGAACTGACCAGTGGTGGTGTGACCATTCTTGATGTTCAGTTTGATCCGCTGATCAAGGCATGGGGGCACAATTTTGCGCAAGCCATTGACTTTTCTGTAGTCCAGGGTACATCGCGGAATTGTTCTGGAGCAGTTACCCCTTGGGGCACCGTGGTCAGCTGTGAAGAAATGACCAGTAGCGACAGCAATACAGATGGCTACAACGACATGGGATGGTCCATTGAAATAGATCCGGTCACAAAGACGATCGTCGACTATCCGGGTGGTATTGCAGGCGCCGATAAAATGTGGGCTTTGGGCAATTTCAGACATGAGAACATCGCAGTGCACAGCAACCAGAGAACGGTGTACCAGGCAGAGGACAACATCCCCGGGCATTTGTACAAATTCGTTGCAGACAATCCCGGCGATTTCAGTTCCGGGGACCTCTATGTTTATGTTGGTCCCAAAAATGGCAATGGCAACTGGGTACAATTGAATAACAACACGCCTTCGGAGCAAAACACAACCATCAATCAGGCCAATGCCCTGAATGCCACTGATTTTGCAGGCGGAGAAGATGTGGAGATCAGCCCGATCGATGGAAAGGTCTATGTTGCTGTCAAAGGCGAGAACAGGGTGTACCGTTTCACCGATGATTTGCCACTCTCAGGCGGTATCGTGAGCAATTTCGAAACCTACGTTGGCAATATGAGCTACACCCTCCAAACTGAAACAGGGCCTATGGTTGTGGACTGGGGGACCGGCAACGACAACCTGGCCTTCGATGACCTGGGCAATCTTTGGGTGCTGCAGGACGGATCGGATGATCACATATGGGTCGTTGATGTGGGCCATACCCAATCCAGTCCGAAGGTCCGGATATTTGGTCGTTCACCTGCCGGCTCGGAGCCCACAGGCATTACTTTCTCACCAGATTTCCGTTTTCTTTTTATGTCATTCCAGCATCCAAGCAGTAGTAACAATGCGACATCTCAACCCGATGCATTCAACAGGCTGGTTACCCTGGATAAGGATGTCGCCATTGTCATTGCCCTCAAGGAAAACCTGGGCAACTGCCATGAATCGCTCCAACTGGCCTCTGATCACACACGCGATGACATATACGACGCTGCAGGTTTTATTCATTCAACTTCCACTATCCTTGGCGGCAATGCGATCACTTATACGGCTGGAGACAGTGTCATCCTGGCACCCGGTTTTGAAATCCTTCCCGGGGCTGGATTGAACATAGTGATCCAGTCTTGTAGTGTGATGACTCCATAATATACAGAGTTTACAGGTTCTAGTTTTTAGTTTTTAATTTCAAGGTTACATGTACCATCTAAGGCGTATCGAGTCTAAATGACCAGGTGTAAAATGTAAAGTATCACTTACAAAATGTAATTTGTCCCAGAGGGACGATAATCGTTAGCCCAAAGGGATGTTATTTCGTTAATCCAGGCCAGGATAATACACCATTGCCGTGTGGCAGGTACGGTATATACATCTGAAAAATAAAGGAGACCTTCAGAGAGTCATCAGTTTTTAAATCTTTGATCTTGATCGTGGTCAAGGAATTTTAGCCATAATTTGGAGGATATCTAAGTTGTAAATTCAGCGGAATTGATGATTCTCGTCATTGACTTTTAAGTTTGAGTATCAGCAAATTATCTCTTTCTAATTCAATGAAACACCATGAGATATTTCCCCCATGTTTTCCTTTGCCTGCTTTTATCTGTTCCGCTCTATTCAGCCATCAATGAAGGCCAG
>JBFKJL010000287.1:0-3593 GCA_041631795.1 Saprospiraceae bacterium
CCGTTTTTAACCACCTGCCGATTGTTCGCGACAATACCTACGGCCCAGCCATCAATGCGGGCATAGGCCGTTATGATCGTCTGGCCATAATCTTTTTTATACTCCTCAATGCTCTCGGCATCGACAATCCTGTCGAGGATATCCAAAACATTATAGGGTTTGGATGGATTTTCCGGGAACAGGCCCAGGATTTCATCGGGATTGGCCGAGGGATCCCTTGGGTCTATCCTGTCGAAGCCGGCTTTGGTCTTATGGCCCTTTTTATTCATGATCCTTTTGATGATATCCAGCGCATGGGCATCATCTTTTGCCTTATAATCAGTGATGCCTGAAATGGATGTTGTCGTATCGGCGCCACCGAGCGTTTCTTTATCGACCTCTTCTCCGATGGCGGCCTTGACCAGGTAGGGCCCTGCAAGGAAAATAGACCCTGTGCCTTCCACAATGATCGCCTCATCTGACATGATAGGCAGGTAGGCGCCTCCGGCAACGCAACTTCCCATAATGGCGGCGATCTGGGTGATGCCCTTGCTGGACAGGACGGCATTGTTCCTAAAGATGCGTCCAAAATGCTCCTTGTCAGGAAAAATCTCATCCTGCAAGGGCAGGAAAACGCCGGCCGAATCGACAAGGTATATAATGGGGATGCTGTTCTCGAGGGCAATTTCCTGGGCTCGGAGATTTTTTTTGCCACTCATCGGGAACCAGGCGCCCGCTTTCACGGTGGCATCATTGGCGACGATCACACAAAGCCTTGATTTGACATATCCCAGGCCTGTGACAACGCCTGCACCAGGCGCTCCGCCGTATTCCTTATACATGTCCTCGGCGGCAAAAGCCCCGATCTCAAAAAATTCAGTTCCGTCGTCAATAAGGTATTGAATCCTTTCGCGGGCTGTCATTTTACCCTGGGCGTGCTGTTTGGCCATCCTCTTTTCACCACCCCCGGCATATATTTTTTCAAGCCTTGCCAACAGCCTTGATAAGGAAAGTTTGTAGGCATCTTCGTTTTTATTGAATTCGAGATCCATAGAATCAGATTTTTTCCACAATTAATATACAGTCAATGATTCCCAGGAGAGGAATGATAAATGTCAGGTTGAGTTGCACTTGCCCGACATCCAGAAACTGGCCCGTCCCATTGATGGTCACGGACAGCGGTATTGGAATGTCAGGCAACGCCACCTCCACCGAGGTTGTTTCGATGTCAAAGGTCGTCGAACTCGTCAGGACAGCGGTGAGGGACAGATCGATCAGCGGGTTTGGAGACTGCATGGAGAATTTATTAACATCTGCAGGATCCTTTGTGACCTGGAAAGAAAGTATGGCCATATCCCCCAGATCGCCCAGATCTTCAGGAATGCATGGGCTGATATCTCCCGTCCATGTCCCGATAAACTTTTCCCTGATTTCAAACTCGCAATTGGTGCCTTCATATCCTTCAAAGCAGTTGCAGATACCCTCAAGACAGGTCCCCGCATTACAGTTGACATCCTTGCACGGATCCGAACAAAATTGGAGTACCGTCATTAATCCGATGCAAAAAAGGATGCTGAGAGATCTTTTCATTTGTCTTTTTTTTATTCAGTGAAACCCTGCGATTTCACCCATTCATCGTTGTAGAGTTTCGCCACGTACCGGCTGCCGTGATCATGAAATATAACAACCACGACATCATCGGGGTTTAATTCATCTTTCATTTGTACAAGCCCGGCTATAGCCGATCCCGCGCTGTACCCCATAAGCAGACCTTCTTCCCGCGCCAGCCTGCGAGCCATCAGGGCGCCATCCTTGTCTGTGACCTTTTCAAAACGGTCGATGACATTAAAATCCACGTTATTGGGGATGATGTCCTCTCCAATCCCTTCTGTAATGTAAGGATAGATCTCATTTTCATCGATTTGCCCCGTTTCATGGAATTTTTTAAGTGCGGATCCATAGGTGTCAATGCCCCATATTTTGATATGAGGATTTTTTTCTTTCAGGTATCGGCCTGTTCCGGATATGGTCCCGCCGGTACCCACACCGGCAACCAGGTGTGTGATTGATCCTTCCGTTTGTTCCCAAATTTCAGGCCCAGTGGACAAGTAGTGCGCTTCGGTATTTGAGAGGTTATCGTATTGGTTGCACCAAAACGCGTTTGTCATTTCCTTGCTCAGGGATTCTGCAACGCTGTAATAGGACCGCGGGTCCGTTGAGGCCACATCAGTGGGACAAACAATGACTTCCGCGCCAAAAGCCTTCAGGATATCGATCTTTTCCCGCGATTGTTTATCTGTTGTCGTAAAGACGCAATGGTAACCTTTGACTGCAGCGGCCAGGGCTAGCCCCATGCCTGTATTTCCCGAAGTGCATTCAATGATCGTACCCCTGGGTTTGAGCTGACCGGAATTTTCAGCATCCTCTACCATTTTCAGCGCCATCCGGTCCTTGATGGAATGTCCGGGATTGAACGTTTCCAACTTTGCAAGGACTAGACAGGGTAACTCTGAGACGATCTTGTTCAATTTGACCAATGGAGTGTTGCCAATAGTCTCCAAAATGTTATTATAATACATGGGCTTCTTGATCTCCCGCAAAGATAGGTTATTCGTAGTAGTCCATCTCAACTAAAAACCGACTATCGAGGGCACCCAATTTTTTGGCTACGGCTGGTGTAATGATGATTTCCACATCGGACGGATAAGCCCCTGAGGGAATTTTGCCCACCACCAGGGCGAGTGCCTCCAGGCCTACGACGGGGTTGCGCAACTTGATGTGTGAATTGATCATGGCAGAATTGTGAAGGACGAAGAGATTTACCTTGTCACTTCCCTTCTTATCCCAAATGGCTGTGCCTTTTCGCGTGATGATAGGAATGGGAGGAACTTCTGTTAACAGCGTGTCAGGATCTTCTTTTTTCACTGTTATGGGATCGCTATTGGTCGTGTAGACTGTGTGTTCTTTATCTCCGAGGTCGATGTGAATGATGATGTGGGTACTGTCATCCACGGTCGGTTCAGATCCTTTGGGCTGGGGTGGGGTTGGCAACTTTGTGCCCGGTGGTGTCCACCAGCCGACGATCAATGTCTGGTGAAGGTCAAGGGAAAAAGTACTGAGATTGTTACGCGCTATGAGGTTCTCAATGGGCTGGGGAAAATACTCATGCGATATCTTGAAGAGGGTCTCCTTTGATTTGACCTTGTAGAGGATAGGTATATAACCGGTATCGTGATGGTCTTCATTCAGGATGTATTTCTTTTGAATGGGAATTTTGAGCTGAGTCCCTATGGCCATCGTATGTCGTGCGTCAATATTATTGATCTGCATAAGTTCCTGGAAGGGAAGCTTGAAAAAACGGGCAATGCTGTACAGCGTTTCACCTTGCCGGACATCATAGACATACATCACGACATTGGAGCGATTGATATCGACCTCCAGTTTTTTGATATGGCTGAAATCAGGCACCTGGCTGAACGCCCCCATTGTGAAGAAACCATAAAAAAATGTCAGGAACAACCTCATAGGCAATCTTAGTTGGGCGAAAATATTAAAAATAATTTTAATATGTAAATAATTGACTGACTTTTATCTGTCCTTAATCCCGTTCATGA
>JBFKJL010000288.1:0-3591 GCA_041631795.1 Saprospiraceae bacterium
CCTCCAGCATGCCATAGGTGAGCGCGCGGGCTTTCAGGATTTGTATTCACAAGTTCCTTTGATAATTCCAAAGACCTTTCAACATTGTTGTCCATATTCGACCTGATAATCTGAAGCATCAGCTTTTCACTTTGACTGGCATTGCCTGACAATGCTTCAGCCTCTATAAACCGATCATTGAAATCATCAAAATTATTCGAGGAAAATGCATACAACAGTCGTCCCATAACAAAATTTGAATCTATTTCGAGTGCTTGTTCAAAGACTGCATTTGCTTCGTCCTGGTGTCCCATATCAAACTCATAAAGGCCGGTTAGAAAAAGTTCTTTGGATTCCGCATTTGTAGTACTCATCGGCATTTTCATAATCGTTTTCGAGGCAGTCGTTGTTTCACTTGAAACATCCTCTTTACAACTGTTAAAGACAAATGTGATGATGGCGCAGAAAATGAGAGTGGTTAAATTTTTCATGATATTTTGTTAAGGTGATAGGTGTTGATTTATTGAGTTTTCTGGATGAGCAGGCGACCCGCACAGCGTTAAAATAATTAATTTATTTTTTTCTTACTAATTATGTCCTGAGAATATGGGGAATTATCTTTAGTGATTTTCAGGAATAAATTAAGATTCACAGCAGTATGGCAGGTCAATATATCCTGGCTCTTGATCAGGGCACCACATCATCACGGTCGATCCTATTTAACCATATGGGTGAGATCGTAGCGCTTAGCCAAAAACCTTTTGAACAGATTTTTCCCAGGCCGGGATGGGTCGAACATGATCCCCTGGCCATTTGGCAAACGCAATTGGACACAGCAAAGGAAGTTTTGGCCAAATCCGGCATCGATGCGACCGAAGTAGCATCAATCGGTATAACCAATCAGCGTGAGACAACGCTTGTCTGGGATAGAACCACTGGCCAACCAGTATATAATGCTATAGTCTGGCAAGATCGGCGCACTGCAAAATTCTGCGATGAATTGAAAAGCATCGGATACCTGGAGCCCGTCAAGAAAAAGACTGGACTTGTTCTCGATGCCTACTTTTCCGGAACGAAGGTCAAATGGATTTTGGACAATGTTGAAGGGGCGAGGCAAAAGGCAGAAGCCGGGCAATTGTGTTTTGGGACCGTGGATGCCTGGCTTGTATGGCAACTGACAGAGGGCCGATTGTTCGTCACAGATGTGAGCAACGCCAGCAGGACGCTCTTATTCAATATCCACGATCTGAACTGGGACAAGGAATTGATGGATGTTCTCACTGTGCCCAAATCCATGCTTCCTCAAGTGAAGGAAAGCAGTGCGGTCTATGGATCCACGGCACCGGATCTCTTTGGTACTGAGATTCCGATTGCAGGTATTGCCGGTGATCAACAAGCCGCTTTATTTGGTCAGTTATGCACCTCCCCGGGAATGGTTAAAAACACCTACGGGACGGGTTGTTTTATGTTGATGAACACAGGTGACACCCCGGTGTATTCTGAAAATAACCTGTTGACGACAGTCGCCTGGAGCATTGGCGGAAAAGTGCAGTATGCGCTTGAGGGCAGTGTGTTTGTTGGTGGAGCTGCTGTGCAGTGGATCAGGGATGGATTGAACATCATTAAAGACTCAGCTGAGGTGGAGGCTTTGGCCCGTGAAGTGGAGGACAATGGTGGTGTATATTTCGTCCCGGCATTGACAGGGCTGGGGGCACCGTATTGGGACCAGTATGCACGCGGGGCGATTTTGGGATTGACGCGTGGTACGACAAAGGCGCACCTGGCCCGTGCCACGATTGAAGGCATAGCCTACCAGGTGTATGATATCGTGAAAGCTATGGAGAACGATTCAGGAGCCTCTGGTACTGAACTGCGCGTTGACGGTGGCGCCACGGCAAACAATCTCATGCTTCAGTTCCAGGCTGATGTCTTTGGGTTTAAAGTGATCAGGCCGAAAATGCTGGAAACCACAGCCCTGGGTGCGGCCTATCTTGCCGGTCTGGCGGTTGGATTCTGGAAGGGCCTGGAAGACCTTCAGTCCCAATGGTCTATCGACAGGGTGTTCGAGCCGCGGATGGACGAGGTTCAAAGGAGGAATTATATTGAACAATGGCACAAGGCAGTGGAACGTGCCGGACATTGGATTGAAGAATAAATTATAACACATGCATTACTTCGTAGCCGAGATCATAGGCACCTTCCTGCTCATGTTGTTGGGTAACGGTGTCGTGGCCAACGTCGTCCTCAATGGCACGAAAGGTCAAAATAGTGGCTGGATCGTGATCACCACGGGGTGGGGACTCGCAGTATTTGTGGCAGTCGCCGTGGCAGCCCCGTTCAGTGGCGCTCATATCAATCCCGCTGTAACCATAGGCCTCGCACTTGCCGGTCTTTTTGAATGGTCCCTGGTCGGCCCGTATATCCTGGCACAGATGATCGGCGCCATGCTGGGTGCATCGGTTGTTTGGGGCATGTATTACGACCATTACAAGGTCACCGAAGACACGGCCATGAAGCTGGCCACCTTCTGTACCATACCTGCCATACGCAATCTGCCGTCAAATTTTTTTAGTGAGCTCGTGGGGACTTTTGTCCTGATCTTCACCATTTTATTTTTTACCCAGCCTGAAATTGCCCTGACCGAATCGCGTTCCGTTCAGTTTGGCCTGGGATCCTTAGGGGCTTTTCCTGTGGCCTGTCTTGTTTGGGTCATTGGCCTGGGCCTCGGAGGCACATCCGGATATGCTATAAATCCGGCTCGTGACCTCGGACCCCGGATTATGCACCAGGTTCTCCCGGTAAGTGCAAAAGGGGCTAGTCAGTGGAGTTATGCCGCTGTCCCAGTACTTGGACCTCTGTCAGGTGCAGCACTGGCAGCTGGATTATTTCTTCTGTTGTGAATGAGGTGCAAAGGAAGAAAGGATGGACACCCCATTTGTAATGCCCATCCTCAACCATTTTAATCAGGATTTATTTTTGGCCCAGTCAGGGTTGAATTGTCGTTTGTCTGCAGCGACAATTGCCGCTTTCATCATTTCCATGCGCTGACCCAAAAATCTTCTGGGTTTCGTGCCTGTGATAAAGGGGTTCTGTGATGTAGCAAAGCCTTTCATATGTTTTTCATTTATAGGGTTAAAAAATATTATTTTGAATTTAATTATAATTTTAAAGTATTTCAAAATAAATGTTTGATTATATAACGAAATCAGAATAATAAAGGTTGCATTAAATCCACTAATTAACGTCAAAACGAGAAGCTTTAACGACGGATACGGGGAATTGATGGATGAAATAAGGGGGTAAAAAGCAAGTATAATAAGGGTGATGCATTCAGAAGTATACGGAAATGCCTCTATTTGGATATTTTGTTGTCAACAATTCTTATTAAATTGTAAAATATAAAATTTTGTCATGGCCACAAGACATTATAAAGGTCTGCGATTCGAAAAAGAATCAATGCAAGATATCGATGATGTGCTTGTCGTTGAAGAAGCCCTGCAGATCAACGTCAATGGTCAACCGTTCACGATGACCATGCGGACACCCGGCCATGATAAAGAATTGATCAGGGGGCTGTTCCATTCAGAAGGCGTCCTTGAAGATGCCGAATAC
>JBFKJL010000289.1:0-3561 GCA_041631795.1 Saprospiraceae bacterium
CTGTAATGGGGTCAACACCTTGCCACGGACGCGAGCCGTGTGTCTGAACACCCCTGACCTTAATGACAAACCGGTCAGATGCAGCCATATAACCGCCTATCCTGTATTGTATTTTTCCAACATCAAGATTGGCGCCGATGTGCTGGCCAAACATGACCTCAATACCATATTTGTCCAGAAGCCCCTCCTCCACCATCAATTGGGCTCCGCCTTTTTCACCGGGAGGGGGTCCTTCTTCGGCTGGCTGGAAAACAAAAACCACCTTCCCCTTTAAGCGATCCTTCATCCCTGACAAAACGTGCGCCGCCCCGAGCAGCATGGCAATGTGCGTATCATGGCCACACGCATGCATGACTCCAACTTCCTCCCCGAGATATGTCGTCTTCTCCTTTGAAGCAAATGGAAGGTCCACTCTTTCCGTGACAGGCAGACCATCAATATCTGCCCGCAGGCCAATGACTGGTCCTGGACCATTCCCTTCCAGCACGCCAACCACCCCGGTATGCGCTATGCCCGTATCCACCTGTAATCCCATTTCCCTTAAAATGGCAGCGATCTGACCCGCTGTTTTGAATTCCCTGTTGGACAACTCCGGGTATTGGTGAAAATGCCGGCGCCATTCAATGACCTGGGATTCAGCTTTCCTGGCATTCTCGTGGATCGCCTGAGACAGATCATCTTGTCCAGCTAACGAAAGAAAACAAAACAGGAAGACAGCGACTTTTATAAATCTGAACATTCTTATAAATTTGAAGGCATTCAAAATTTGTGGTTAACCATTCGTTAATTTAGGCACTTTCTCTTAATACATTGTGACAAGGTCCTATTTTTGATGGCTGGAATTGAACAGTATGTGGAATAAAGCGTGCTCTCCAATTGTCCTGATCTTAATACTTTTTGCGCTCCTGTCAACGTCAGGCTGCGATTACTATATTGTCAAATCCCATGACAATAATGTGGGCCACATCAATAGTATCAATGCTGATAAATCGGGAGACTTTCACATTTGCTATGAAGAAAAAATCTTTACGCCCTATTGGCGAAGATCTCCCGCCCGCTTCAGCCAGGGCAAGAAGGCTTTAAAATCCTTTGTTCTCGATCACTATGATCACAACGGCTATACCCATCAAAGCGGTTACATCACGATCCGCTTTATCGTCAACTGCAAGGGTGAGCCGGGGATGTACATCGTCCAGGAAACAGGCACTGATTATCGAAAGAAGAAGTTTGATGGAGAACTCGGCAAAACTCTGCTCAATATCACCATGGGACTCAAGGAATGGGCGCCATTGACCATATTCGGAGATGCTTACGACAGCTATGTGTATCTTACATACAAGATAGAAAATGGAAAGATTGTGGAAATACTGCCTTAGCCTTAACGTGGCCATCGTCATAGTGGGGTGTTTTGATGTCGTCAAAAACGACTACCACATGATGCCTGCGGATGAGCGCCGGCGTCTGTCTGCGGACTACACACAATTGGCCAGGCACATGCAAGCCGGATCGCCGGAGGCCATGCGCACCCTGGAAAAGGCCGCCCGCATTGACCCCAACAATGACCTGGCATGGCGGGAATTGTCGCGCCCTTATCTGAGTGTCGGCATGATCGCCGAATGGAATGACCACATGGAGCGTGCCGTCCTCCTCAATCCCCAGGCCTGGCAAGCCTGGCGCGGCTATCACAAGCTCTTTTATTTCAGGGATTATGGTGGAGCGCTCTTTGATTTTGACCTGACAGATACGCTGACGGTCGGACAGACGGACTACCCGATGAACAGGAGTGTGGATTACCTGCGTGGATTGTGCTACCTCGGTTTAAAAAATCACGAAAAGGCCATTGAGTACTTCAATATCTATATAGATGATGAAACCCAAAAGGTGGGCGCACCCTATGTCGACGAAACGGCCTTCCTCTATCTTGGCATCATCGCCTACAGGGAAAAGGAATATGATCTTGCCTTGAATCACTTCAACCGTGCCGTGCAGTACGAAGAAGGCACTGCCGACATGTATTTTCACCGGTCGCGTACCAGGCTCAAGCTCGGAGATCTGCCCGGGGCAAAACAGGACTTTGAAAAAGCCCGGACACTGTTCGATGATGGCCGGTACCACCAGGGCTATGACTTCGAAATGCCGGAGCAGTTGTATAAGAGTGACCTCAATGCATTTGAGGAGATCCTGATCCCGTAGGTGTGGATTGATTGGAGAGTTAGAAGGGGCGAGACAGAGAGATCTCCATCACAGGTGCGGGTTTAAACCCGCACCTGTGATGACTCTACTGTTGCCTTTTGGCGTACCCGCCAAAAGGCCGTCTACCCTGATCTCAGAATCTCAAGATCTCGAAATCTAAAGTTCTGGACATAGAGACATCGCGAGACTGGATCAGGAAATATATAGGATTCCCATAAAATATTGCAATATCAAAACAACTTACCTCTAGCCCTGGGTTTATATCCAGAGCCATTGAGCCAGATCACGACTACCTCGCACCCTGATCATTGCTTTTATTACCCTTCTCACAATAGATTTTATCCTTTTCCTTGAGCACCGATTATACATCATCTTCAAAAATCAGACAATTATGAAAAATCTCCTCCTTTACATCACCATTCCCCTGGTTTGGCCGTTTCTCCTGAACAACGCGACTGAAAATACAGAAATTCACAATCACCCTCCGGTGATCAACGATAGTGGGCATCATTCGGAAATTCATATTTCTGAAATCCTGAATAGTGATGGCACTCTCTGTCTTGATAACATCAAAGATGGCAATATCAATTTTGATGGATTTAAGGTCATCCTCGGTGATAATGATGAACCTGTTTTTATTTCTGAAGAAGAAGCCCTGAACAGCTGTGAAGATGCGAAATGGATGGCTTTTGGCGGGCATCAAGGATTTAACGATTTTGTGAACACAATCCTCTCAATCTCAAATGAAATATACGTCGGTGGAGGATTTACAACAATTGGATCTCTCCTGGTTAACCGGATCGCAAAATGGAACGGCACAAACTGGTCAGCACTCGGTACAGGGATGAACAGCTCCGTCAATGCCCTGTCAGCCATCGGCACAGATCTCTATGCGGCGGGACATTTTACAACTGCGGATGGCGTCACTGTTAACCGCATCGCAAAATGGAACGGCACAAACTGGTCAGCACTCGGTACAGGGATGAACAGCACCGTCAATGCCCTGTCAGCCATCGGCACGGACCTCTACGCAGGGGGTCTCTTCACAACTGCAGATGGCATCACTGTCAATTACATCGCAAAATGGAATGGATCGTCTTGGTCAGCACTCGGCACCGGTATGAACGGCACCGTCTATGCCCTGTCAGCCATCGGAACGGACCTCTACGCAGGTGGTGCTTTCACAACTGCAGATGGCATCACTGTCAATTACATCGCAAAATGGAATGGCACAAACTGGTCAGCACTCGGTACAGGGATGAGCGGTGGTTCAGTTCGTGCCCTGTCAGCCATCGGCACGGACCTCTACGCAGGGGGTTTCTTCACAACTGCAGATGGCATCACCGTCAACCGGATCGCAAAATGGAA
>JBFKJL010000290.1:0-3561 GCA_041631795.1 Saprospiraceae bacterium
AGGATGCCATGATTCATGAGATTGCGGCCCATATACCGCCCTCTGTCTCATCTTTTCTTTTGACAAGTGAGACAACTTTTGAAGGTATTGCCCTCCATTATTCCAGAGTTTGGACGAATGCGGTCCAACTTGTCGATAGCACAACGGTCACTGTGCGGAGATCACTCAAAAAAGAATTCCCCTGGATAAAAATTGTGCAGGTTGTGCATGTGCAGGGAAAAGAATCCATTGAAGATGCTGTTGAATTTGCAGCGGGAAGTGACATGCTTTTGCTTGACAGCGGTCGACCCTCAGAGGATATCAAGATACTCGGAGGTACCGGGCAGATGCATGATTGGCGAATCAGTGCCGAAATTGTAAGAAATGCTTCGCTACCTGTTTTTCTGGCTGGGGGACTCAGGGCTTCAAATGTGCGGTCAGCCATCAAAGCAGTCAGACCGTTTGGTGTTGACCTTTGTTCCGGAGTTCGATCAGATAATGTTTTGGACACCAGGAAACTTTCAGATTTCATGTCAGCTATCTATCCAGAATTAGTATAAACCAAATATGGTATAATTCAGAAGAGAGATTTTATATATAATCTTTCCCTATATGATATACTTATCCTATTTTTAGGCCACTCTTTGGCTCTAATTAGAAACAAAAAAAATCAACCGCTATGAGAAACCTTTTCATGTTTATTTTATGTCTTTTTTTTATCACAAGTGCAACTGCTCAGATCACGACAGCATCCCTTGGGGGACTTGTTACGGATGAAAATGGGGAAGCCCTGATCGGTGCGACTGTCACAGCAAAGCATGTGCCTTCAGGCTCGACATACGGCGTCATTACACTTGATAACGGCAGGTACAATATTCCCAATATGCGCGTGGGCGGACCGTACACCGTCGAAGTCGGATACATTGGTTATGGCGCGGATCCAATGTCTGGTGTTTACCTCGAGTTAGGTCAAAAGCTCGTCCTTAATGTCACAATGAAAGAAGCTGGCGTTGTTGGCGAAGAGGTGGTGATTACGGCCGCCATTGATCCGATACTGAATGGAGAACGGACAGGGGCGGAAACGACAATAAGCAGAGATCAATTGAACAATCTCCCCACGATCTCCAGGTCTGCTGCTGATTATACCCGTCTGAACCCCATGTCTGCGGAGGGCGGTTCTTTTGCAGGCCGTAATGACCAGTTCAACAACTACAGTCTTGACGGTTCCATTTTCAATAATCCTTTTGGACTGGATGCCGCAACTCCGGGCGGGCAAACAGACGCGCAGCCGATTCCACTCGACGCCATAGAACAGATCAATGTAGCGATAGCGCCATACGATGTCACGCAATCAGGTTTTACGGGTGCGGCGATCAATGCGGTGACAAGATCGGGCACAAACACATTTACAGGCTCAGTGTACGGATTTTATCGCAATAAGAATCTCATTGGTGGAAAAGTTGACGGTGATGACGTTTTTAAAGGCGATTTGAAGCAGTTGCAAACGGGTTTTAGTTTGGGAGGGCCTATTGTCAAGAATAAAGTGTTCTTTTTTACGAATGTAGAACTTGAGCAAAGATCCGATCTCGGTTCCTTTTTTGTACCCAGTGGAGGGGGTATTACAGGAGGCAATGTATCCAGGGTGCTGGCATCAGATATGCTACTGGTTTCAGATCTTTTAATGCAAAGGTATAACTACGATACTGGTGCTATCCAGGACTTTACGCACGATGCAGACAATGTGAAGGGTATTGTGAAGTTAGATTTTAATCTTTCCCAAAATCATAAACTCAGTGCAACATATAATTTCCTGGATGCTTTCAAGGACAAACCCGCGCACCCGTCTGCTATTGGACGACGTGGTCCTGATTTTACGACCTTGCAAATGCAGAATTCAGGTTACCGGATAAACAACAAAATTCACTCGGGGATTGTCGAACTTCGCTCGTTCTTTGGCAATAATATTTCCAATAAAGCCCAAGTGGGTTATACGGTATTCAACGATTCGAGAGATCCCTTTTCAGCGCCGTTCCCGGTCATCAATATTGGAAAAGATGGGCAGCGCTATATCATAGCTGGTCACGAACCATTCTCTATAAATAATAGATTGGATCAATACGTTTTCCAGTTTACAAATGACGTCACAATGGTTAAAGGCAATAATACATTTACATTCGGCACCTCATTTGAGCGATTTGAGTTTGACAATTCTTTTAACCTCGGTGTTTATGGCGGGCTTGTTTTTGCCCCGGATATCGACATCGCAGATTTTCCGGGACTTATCGAATCAGGGGGCCTGGATGATGCTGTCAATGGCGCACGCGCAACGTTTGAGACCAACAACGCTGATGATACCTGGGCATTGGCGGAATCAAACCTGGGGCAGTGGTCCTTGTATATCCAAGATGAGATCCAGGCATCAAATGATCTGACTCTCACGCTAGGCCTGCGTATGGACATGCCTTTATACTTCAATACGCCAGATCTTGCCCAGGAAAATATTAAAAGAAATTGCTGTTATGATCCTTCCATTGAGTACTTCGATGAAGACGGTAACAGCGTTTTCTACGATCACACAGTCTTTCCTTCGCAAACACCGCTCATCAACCCGAGATTGGGTTTCAACTACAATATGAGTGGCGGGGATGCACAATTAAGGGGTGGTACGGGATTGTTTTCTGGGCGCTTCCCATTTGTTTGGGTGGGTAACCAGGTGGCCAATCCGAATTTTTTCTTTTACACAGTCACGGATCCGGACTTCAAGTACCCGCAGATATGGAGAACAAACATCGGATATGACAGGAAACTGAACAGCGGTTGGACGATTTCCACCGATGTGGTCTATACCAAGGACCTACAATCCCACATGGTCCAAAACCATGGGTTGAAATTGCCGACTGGCCAACTTTCCGGAGTGGATAACAGGCCCATATACTTGTTCAATGACCGGGCGATGGTATTTGGCGGCCCAACCAATGCCTATGTGTTTACCAACACAGCCACGGGCAACAGTCTTAATGTTTCATTGAAAGCAGAGCGGAGCTGGAACAACAACTATGTCATGCTGGCCTACAACTATCTCGATTCAAGAGATGCGGCATCTATCGATGCGGAAATTTCATCAGATGGTTATGACCGTAACCCTGCAAATATCAATCACACCAATGATGCTGAACTTGCACCATCTCTCTATGGGAATCGACACCGTATCCTTGGTGCTGCTTCTAAGAAATTTGAATACGGCGGAAAATGGGCAACCACAATCAGCGTGTTCATGGAATATGTTGAAGGCAACAGGTACAGTTATACCTACAATGGGGATATCAATAACGACGGTTCAGTGCTGAATGACCTTCTTTACATTCCCACGGATTCAGAGATAGATCAAATGACATTTACGGGTAATGAAGCTTCCCAAAGAACTGCATTTAAAGCTTACATTGCGCAGGATGATTACCTTTCCGCCAACAGAGGAAATTATGCTGAAAAGTATGGTTCGCTTTCCCCTTGGTATAATCACTGGGATATCAGGGTCCTGCAGGACCTGACATTGTCCAATGGCAACGTGATCCAATTCAGTAT
>JBFKJL010000291.1:0-3545 GCA_041631795.1 Saprospiraceae bacterium
TATTCGTAAGCTCAAGCTCCAAAACTAAAAAGGCCAACTCAGAACTCTGAACTCTGAACTCTGAACTCAGAACCCAGAACTCAGAACTCTGAACTCAGAACTCAGAACTCTGAACTCAGAACTCTGAACTCTGAACCCAGAACTCTCATTCCCTGAATTTAGCGTCAAACCACATCAGGTGACCGCATTGGGTACATGTAAAGCATGTGGCGGATTTGTTGAGCCAATCGAGGTTAAGCATGGTCAGCATTTTGGTATTGAGTTGGACCCTTGTCTGGGTGAACATATGATTCTTGCAAATGGTGCACTGCATTTTAATGCCGTTCACATCCACTTCAAGAGGCTCCTCCTCTTTTTTGTTGAATAAGCCCATAGTTCTCTTAGATTTTCAACAGATCAAAATAGCTAATTTAATCCAAAAGTCATTTAGAGTTGATATCATGGAGATTAAAGAATACTGATATCCTGGATTTGTATGTGTCAATCAGTTCTGATTTGGTTTTTGACATGTCAAGCATGCAGCGCGGATCTTCCAGCACATTGAACAGACCGACCGTATCTTCGGTCCTGTTCCATTTAAAAAAGTACAAGCTATCTCGAAGCCAGTATGCATCCGTCTTTTCTCCCATCATATCATCTTCAGACCTGATCTGAGTGCAGTGACCCATGATGACTGATCGCACCTTTTCGTCATGACCTTCAATGACGGTCTTGTAAGACCGTCCATAGAAATGATCAGGAATACTTATCCCTAAAAAATCAAGGATTGTGGCGGGAATATCAGCACTGTGCATCAGTGCCGTTGACACCTTACCTGATCCAATCCTTCCTTTCCATGAAAAGATTATCGGCGTCCTGAAAGACTGGTCAAAGACCGACAATTTTCCCTTGTCACCACCATTGTGCCACCTGAGCGAATCATGTCTGAATTCCTGGTGGGGCTCCTGCTCCCATCCATTGTCATTCACATAGATAAACATGGTGTTGTCAAATTCGCCCTGTTCTTTCAGGTAATCCAATAATGCTCCAACGCCATCATCAAACCATGTGCAGTTGGCATAATACCGCCTGGCGGATTCAGACATATCCGAATCCTTGTAGATGCTGTAGTATTTTTCGGGTGCATTGAATGGATAGTGAGGCAGTTCCGGCGCGTACCAGATAAAAAACGGTTTGTCTTTGTGGTTCTCAATAAAATCATATGCGGGTTGCATTGTCGCCCTGGCGAGTTCCAGGCCTGTCCCACCCATGAATTTCTTGAACCATTTACCGCCTTTTGCCCTGTCCTCTTCCGTCCAACCTGTCGTCATGCCGTAGGTAAACCCACCGTTCTGGTAATTGAATTCCCACCATTTACCGCCCTGGAAGGAAACGTATCCCCTCTCTGAAAGATATTTGGGCAACGTTTTAAAGTGCTGCATGGCATGATGGCGAAAGTCTGTTTTGTATTTTTGCTCATCCTCTTTCGAGGCAAAACGCATGACGGCAAGTTTTTCAGTGAGCATCTCATCTACACGGCGGTTGTAATCCGAGGGCAAGGTGCCGGTCATCAGCGTTTGCAGCGATGGGCGGCAATGGTTTTCCGGGACATACCCCTGGGTGAAAAGGATGCCGCTTTTGGCCAGGATATCCATGTTCGGGGTTTTGACATAATCTGCCCCCATAAATCCGAAGTACGGATAGCCCTGGTCATCACCGATGATGAGGACAATGTTGGGCAGGCTCTTATCCTGTGGGTTTTGAGTTTTGACAATGACATTAGAACCAGAGAGAAAATAAATGAGTAAAGCGAGACCTACTGCCATCAAAACAAGCTCTGTTATCCTTATTCCTGTCATACGTTTACATTTTATTATTTATGTTTCAATGACCTGGCCCAGGTGTTGAGGTCATTGATGTGCCCTGGTCCTTTACAAATAACCAAAGTATAGCTGAAATGCCCAGGGTCACCGCGCTGATCATAAATATGATGTTTTTATCATCCTGTCCACCTATGAATCCACCCAGGTTTGAAGCGACGATCTGTGGCAAAACGACTGACAGGTTAAAAAGTCCCATCATGAGGCCCATCCTGTTTTTATCAACAACTTCTGACATTATGGCAAAGGGCAGACTGACCACGGCCGCCCAGCCTATGCCGACAACCCCCATAAGAATAAACAGCGAAATCATCGATCCTCCTGCAAAGACCAGGAGTCCATAACCAATAGCCATGATGGCAATAGCCAGCGTGTGGGTCCTCACACGACCTATTCTTTCAGACAACGGTTCCAGGACGGTCACAGGAAGGATGAATCCTACTGTATTGAGGATAGCGAAGGCAATGCCGATGCTGAAGCCAATATCGTTATTCTGAGCCTCTGTCAATGTTTCAGTTGTTTTAAACCCCATGATGATTTCCTTGATGTAGGCAAAGGTATAGATGAACATGACCTGGACTCCGACCCAGGTAAATGCGTGAGCAAAGCATATCTTCAGGAAAGCCGCCCAATCGGTTATTCCAGTTGTGATTTTGCTGTCTGCATCTTTGGCAGGTTGTGAAGTTAATATTCTCGGTTCATGGATAAAAAAAGTGGGCACCACTGCGGCAAGGAAGACAAAGACTGCGCCGAAGTAAATCAGGAAGTAATTGCTGATGAACGCGCCGATGAGATAAGCCAGCACACCAAAAAATCCCGAGATCGTTTGCATCCATGTGTATCCCTTGGTCCGAGGGTCACCTTCAGGCGTGACATCGGCGATGACAGCCCGCGCGGGATTAAAACTGACGTTGATCGCCAGGTCAAGGGTCAGGGCAACAGTGATGGCTACCCCTATCATGCTGTCCACACCCAGGGTATCATTGATGACATCTATAAAAGGCAGGGTCAGGATCATCAACCCGGCTATTGTACCCCCCAGGATAATAAATGGCCTCCGCCGGCCATTCATAAACCAGACATTGTCACTGATGAAGCCTACAATGACCTGGCCGATGATTCCAGCAAGAGGTCCTGCAATCCAGACAAGGCCGACTTCATGAATGTCAAACCCGTATTTTGAATTCAGGATCCAGCTCAGTGTGGCGATCTGGACACACAGCGCAAATCCCATAGCCGTAGCCGGCATACTCAAAAGGATATAAAAAGGGGTTGATATTGCATTTTTACTGTTCATGATTGTATTGATTCTTGTGTAAACAAACAAGCCTCCCAGGGACGCAGCATACATTTTCCACTCTCAAGATTTGGCTGAACAGGATAATTGGATAAAGCGGGAGTTGTGTTCAATACATGCTGATTCAACTCCACTGTTTGCGCTTCACTCGAAAAATTCAGTGCAATGACATACGCTTCTCCTTCAAGTTGGCGCCTATACACATACAATGCATTGTGGTCTGGCAGAAGATCCTCATAGGATCCATAGACAAGGGCTTGAGATGACCGTCTTTTTTGGATCATTTGTTTATAGAAATTCAGAATGGAATCCTTGTCATGGAGACTGTTTTCAACATTGATACCCGTGTGATTGGGATTGACATCAATCCACGGTTCGCCTTGAGTGAA
>JBFKJL010000292.1:0-3523 GCA_041631795.1 Saprospiraceae bacterium
AGACTTGCTGGTTGTTGCTTCGCAGCCTTGAAACACTTAAGCTGCGAATGGAAAAGCAAATGGAGAACGCTGTCCGCGTTGCCGATTTCCTGGATGAACATCCAGCCGTTATAAAAGTGGATTACCTCGGTCACCTTAAACCCGGAGACAAACAGTATCATATATTTAACGAGCAATACACATCTCCAGGAGCAATGGTCGCTTTTGAAATTCGCGGCGGGGAAAAAGAGGCGTTTGCTTTTTTAAATCATCTGAAACTGGTCAAACTGGCTGTCAGCCTTGGGAGTACAGAAAGCCTGGCACAACATCCGTCAACGATGACGCATGCGGGCGTTGACCCGGCCCTCAAACAAAAGCTGGGCATCACGGATAGTCTGATCAGGTTGTCCGTAGGGGTTGAAAATTACCTGGACCTGATCCACGATATAAAGACGGCACTGGAACATGTCCACACCGGCCAGATGCATTTGTGAGAAGGTGATAACCCAGGATCAGAGATCCCCTGTTTCGAAAAACCTCTCGATGCGTTGAATGCCTTGAGCATACCGCTCTTCCGGGCTGTTTGTTTCAGAACCGCTGTCGCCTTTTGGAAGGGATTCAATGTACAATGATTGTGAAGGGAAAGCAAAGCTGACACCCAACTCTTCAGCCAGGAAAATGATGGCGTACAAGATATCGTGCCTGGACTTGAGTTCTACAGCCCATTCCGCGGTGTCAATAAAACAATACACAAGAATGTTGATCGAGCTTGCACCAAAGCTGTTGAGATGGACCTCAAAATTGTCTTTCCTGGTATGGGGATGGTTGGCGAGAATATGCCGGATCCCCTTAATGAAGAGATCGATCTTTTTCGGAGGCGTATCGTAGGTGATCCCAAGTTCTGTCTTGAACCGTCGAAACTGGCGCAGTCCCATATTGTCCACAATGCTGTCAGCGAGCTTGCCATTCGGCACGTACACAACTGAATTGGCAAACGTCCTGATGCGCGTTGATCTTACCCCCACTTCTTCGACAGACCCGTCAATGCCATTAAAACTGATGGAATCGCCGATCTGAAATGGCCTGTCCAGGAAGATCATGATCGATCCAAAGAAGTTCTTTACAGTATCCTGGGCTGCCAGGGCTATAGCCAATCCCCCGATAGAAATCCCTGCCAGCAAGGCGGTCACATTGACATCGAGACTATCAAGGATATAAATGATCCCGATCACCCAGATGATGATTTGGGCAATCCTGTTCAGGACGGGCATCAGTTGGTCATCCAGCGTATTGTCTGTCTGCTGGGTCGCCTTATTCAGGTAATGAAAAACAATGCTCACTATCCTGATGACAAGGAAGATGAGAAAAAAAATGGACAGGATGTCCAGCCCTTTGATCAAGAATGCGTTGAACCGAATGGGCAACTGGAACATCGGTAGAAGATAGAGAATAAATTGTGTGGACAGGAACAATGCGAAGACGCGGCTTCCTTTTTTAAGATCTTTGTACACTTCATCAGGCAAGGCCACACGGCGCCGTATGATCCTCGATACCAGCCACCGCGTGAGTCTATTGACCAGCGAAAATAAAATAGAGGTGAAGACAAGCAGGATCAATAACCCCAGCCATTTTGACATGGAAACTGAAAGCAACTTCGTGTCCCAAAACGGCCCATGCAGTTCATCCAGGAAGGTGCTTCCAAAAGGGAAGACTTCCCTGTACATATCCGGGATCATTTCCACGGTAGTCCTTGAATAGTGCCATGCTTCACCAATTTTTTCAACGTAGATGCGCTCATCATGGCGGTCAATGAAGTATATGTTTTCCTTACTGACAGTGTCCGTGAAATTGTTGTTCTTGGGCAGGCGGTTGATATCTACATAAATGCCTTTACCGTCAAGGATCTTCTTGAGTTTAATGGCTTTGTCACTGACTTTGACTGTATTTTCTGGAAACGAGAGCGCGGCCTTTTCGGGCTGGTAACTGTCATCCTGGAGGTAGTACAGGTGATTGTATATGACTCCATACGGCGAATCATGCACAGCACTCGAATCGATTTGGCCGATTATCGATACCGGACTTGCGAGAAACAGCATGACATAGACCACCAGTGATGGTGTTAACAATGACCGGAGTGATCTTAACGGATGCATTTAAACCTGGAATTGATCATGGCCACAAAAATAAAGGATAGATGTAAACCATCAAAATAGGTGTCTTAAAATCACAGCTTTGCTTTTTTAGCGAATCCATTCAGGTAAACTGTCGTGACTGATGTCAAAAATAAATGTGCCGAGATAATAAGTGATCAGTGAGACCACAATGATCCCGATGAGGTTTAAGACAAAACCGGTTTTGGCCATCTGGTAGACCCTGAGGCGCCGGGTGCCAAAGATAATCGCATTGGGTGGAGTGGCCACAGGCAGCATGAAAGCCATGGAGCCAGCTATGGTCGCAGGCAACATGAACAAAAGAGGATGTTGCTCAATGCTGATCGCCAACCCCGCCAGGATGGGCAGGAGGGTTTCAACCGTTGCCGTGTTTGAAGTGACCTCGGTCAGGAAGGTCACAAGGAAGGAAATGCATATGATGAGGATAAGAGGATGCGTGCCCGTAAGAAATTCCAATTGCCCCCCAAACCATGTGGACAGCCCTGACTCCTTGAAGCCGCTGGCCAGGGCAAAGCCACCGCCAAACAGCAGGATGATCTCCCAGGGAATATCCTCGGCAGCCTTCCAGTCCATGAGGAATTTGCCCTTATCTTTTTTTGAAGGAATGATGAATAGGATGATGGCCATCATGATCGCCACAGTCCCATCATTGAAAAAATCCGGGTTCCCAAACAGGTTGGACCAACCGGGCAAAACAAATTGCCCAAAGGCAATATCGGCGCGGGTGAACCACATTATGGCCAAAAGAACGAAAACCACTAACAGGACCTTCTCTTCATAAATCGTTGGCCCAAGGTTGCTGTATTCCTTTTTCAATTCCTCCTTGTCCAGGCTCCGCCATCCTTTACGCGACCTGATGAATACAAACCTGAGATACAAAAAGAGAATTATAAACAGGATCAGGGTGATCGGAAAGGCATAAAAGAACCAAGTGGCGAAAGATATTTCCGGTGCTTCCGGGAAATAAATGTTGTATATCCGGGCAAAGGACAGGTTGGGCGGCGTGCCCACAAGGGTCGCGGCCCCACCTATGGATGCGCTGTAAGCAATACTTAGAAGCAGCCCGATAGAGTAATGCCTGACCCTGTCCGGACCGTTGATGTCTTCGAGCTTGTGGATGATCGAAATAAGGATAGGCACCATCAGCATGGCTGTGGCGGTATTGGAAATCCACATGGATAAAAATGCCGTGGCCAACATAAATCCGAGGAGGATCCGTGATGGACTACTGCCAATAACGCGCAGGATGAACAGGGCAATGCGCTTGTGCAGATTCCACTTCTGTATGGCGAGAGCAACAATGAACCCTCCTATAAACAGGAAGATCACATGATTGAAGTAGGTCGAGGAGGTGTCCTTGCCATCCATGATGC
>JBFKJL010000293.1:0-3522 GCA_041631795.1 Saprospiraceae bacterium
AAGTATCAATGGGGGATACAGGGCTGATGCAAATGACGGATGAAAATGGTGCCTACGCGTTCGATGGGATGCCGACTGGTGGTAATTACCTCATCTTTGCAAATAAGGACAAGGACTCTCTCAATGGGGTCAGTACGCTTGACCTTGTTTATATGCAGCGACATGTTCTCGGTATAGAGTCTCTTGATTCTCCGTATAAGCTGATTGCTGCCGATGTTAATAGAAGTGGTGATGTCAGTGCCCTGGATCTCCTTGAATTGAGAAAACTGATCCTGGGTGTGTATGAATCATTGCCACAGAACAAGTCCTGGCGGTTTATTGATGCAGGACATATTTTCGATGAACCGGAAAATCCGTGGTCCCAGGTCTTTCCTGAACATTATTCCATTGCTGGCCTCAACACGGATATGACGATCAATTTCATCGGTGTCAAGGTCGGTGATGTGAACAACAGCGCGTCTGGTGTCAGGGGGCAGGATGGAGACAGTGATCTTTCGGGTGAACTTGTCATGTCAGTGGACCAAGGTCTTGTCAGCGAGAATCAAGTGACCGTCATTCCATTTTACAGCCGCAATTTCAATGATATGTATGGTCTGCAGTTCACATTACAGTTCAATGCCGATGATGTTGAAGTCCTTGATGTCAGGAGCGCAGGTCTTGATATTGACGAGACGAATGTCAATCTCAGTAATGAGAGAGAAGGATGGTTTTCAATGAGCTGGAACCTTTCTCAGAAAGTGAGCCTTCAGGCCGAAGAACCACTTTTCGAAGTTGTTGTAAAAACCAGGAAGGAGATGCAAAAGGCTGATATTTTTGAACTGAGTTCTTCTGTGACGAGAACCCAGGCTTATAATGGTGCCATCGTTGGTATAGTTTTCGAAACAGCGGTTGTCGAGCAAGCAGAGATTATCAGTGTCAGTCCTAATCCGATGAGCGATAGGACACAAATACGATTTACGATGCCCCAATCAAATTTTGGTGTATGGCGTTTTTATGATGTCAGTGGCCGCTTGCTCCATACAGAATCTGCTCATTATGCGAAAGGAGAAAATGCTGTAGACGTTTTGAAGAGAGATATCAATGCGGAAGGCATCATTCATGCGGAGTTTGAGTCAGGCAAGAGCAAGTTGGGGACAAAGATCATGGTGATTAATTAGAATTATTATATTTTGGCAAGAGTAAGAGGTTGTTTTTAAAGCAACCTCTTTTTTTATATACAGAGGTTAAACATACGTTAAACAAAGAGAAATGAGAATTGAATAACGCTAAAATGCATTCTTATTTTCGATTGAATAATTCTAAATTTGAAAAAAAATATCATGATCAGGAAGCTTTTTTTACTCTCAATATTCTCTATCGCCGGTTTGCTCACCCAGGTCAATGCCCAAAGAGTTGCCATAGTTGACGTATCCACAATCCTGGAATCACTGCCCGATTACCAATCAGCGCAGCAGGAAATCGACAAGATTGCTGCAGAATGGCGACAGGAAATTTCCCAGGAATATGACAAGATTAAAAGTATGTACAATAAGTACCAGGCAGAGCAGGTATTATTGAGTGATGATGTCAGGACTGAAAGAGAGGAAGAGATCATCAAGAAAGAAGAGGCGGTCAGGGAACTCCAGCGACAGAGATTTGGTGCTGAAGGTGATTTGTTCAGGAAAAGGCAGGAACTTGTGAGCCCCATTCAGGACAGGGTTTTTGCAGCCATTGAAGATTATGCGCAAACCAAAGGCTATGATATTATCCTGGATAAAAGTGGAGCAGCGGGGTTGCTTTATGCCAATGAAGAATATGATAAAACTGCTGAAATCAGCAGGGAGCTGGGAATTCGATAATTCAACTTATTTTTGCGGTCACAAACACAATTTTTATGAGACTACTTGGAAGATTATATGTTTTAGGCTTTCTCGGATTTCTTTCTTTCACATCTGTCGATGCACAGAAGTTCGGGTATCTTGATGTACAGGAGATTCTTCAGTCCATGCCTGAGGTCAAGGAGGCCAATGCCAATATAGAGACTTTCAGAAAACAGTTGGAAAGCAAAGGCAGGGACATGCTACAGGCGTTACAGGCCAAGTACAATGATCTCAATAAAAGGAGGAGTCTGGGAGAAGTATCGCCAAAGAATTTTGAGGTGGAGGCCCAGAAGATCCAGGCAGAAGAAGCGGAAATAGCCACCTTCCAGGAGACCAGCCAGCGACAGTTTGAACAAAAAAGCGAAGAACTTCTCAATCCGTTACGCAACAGAATCCAGGCGGCTATCGACCAGGTGTCGCTTGAAAACAATTACACGTACATATTTGACCTGAGTACAGGGTTCATCCTATATGCTGATGATTCAACGGATGTCACGGCAATGGTCAAAAAGAAATTGGGTATGTAGTCCGGTTAACGTGTCAGGTACATACTTCTTTCCCTGTCCAGTTTCCTGAAGAACGGATCATTCAGGTCTTTGATAAACCGGATGGCCTCTCCTGTAGATTTCATTTCAGGGCCAAGTTGCTTGTCTACATTGGGAAATTTATCAAATGAGAATACGGGTACTTTAATGGCGTATCCATTTTTTTGTGGCTCAATGTTATAATCCTTTAACTTTTTTACACCCATCATCACTTCTGTGGCTATTTTAAGGTAAGGTACTTTGTAGGCTTTTGCAATAAATGGGGTTGTTCTTGACGCCCGTGGATTGGCCTCAATTACATAGACCTTTTCAGGCGTTTCTTCTGTAGCCCGGCCGATGGCAAACTGAATATTGATCAAACCCTTTATTTGAAGTGCCTGGGCGAGTTTTTTCGTATAACTGATCATTGTGTCGATAATCTCTTCAGAGAGGGAATAAGGTGGAAGAACAGCCGAGCTGTCCCCAGAGTGGATACCTGCCGGCTCAATGTGCTCCATTATGCCCATGATATGGACATCTTCACCATCGCAAATGGCATCGATTTCAGCTTCCCGGGCCCTTTCGAGAAATTGATCGATCAGGACACGGTTGTCAGGCAAATGCTTGAATATGCTGAGGACATGTCTTTCCAGTTCATTGTCATTGATGACAATGCGCATACTTTGACCCCCTAAAACGTATGATGGTCTGACCAAAACAGGGTATTTGACCTTATTGGCGATGGCGATGGCTTCATCAACATCTCTTGCGACCCCATATTTAGGGTATGGGATATGCAGTTCCTTGAGCAGATCTGAAAAGCGGCCTCTGTCTTCAGCAAGATCCATATTCTCATAACTTGTCCCGACAATGGGATAACCGCTTTTATGAAGGTTTTCGGCGAGTTTCAGGGCTGTTTGACCTCCCAGCTGAACAATGACACCATCGGGTTTTTCCAGTTCGAGAATTTCCTCGAGGTGTTCCCAGTAGATAGGCTCAAAGTACAGTTTGTCTGCCACATCAAAGTCTGTGGATACCGTTTCGGGGTTGCAATTGATCATGATCGATTCGTAGCCCGCATCACGTATGGCCATAATCCCATGGACGCAGCAATAGTCAAATTCAATCCCCTGACCGAT
>JBFKJL010000294.1:0-3504 GCA_041631795.1 Saprospiraceae bacterium
CCTGACAAAGTAGTTTGACATGCCACTTGTGACGATCAGTCCCAGCTTTTTCATATCCTTGAGAAACTGGTATTCGGCAAATGTATTGACTGAGGCGTTTGACTGATCCAGGTTATTGTCATTATCCACATAGTAAAGGCGCCCAAACAGCCTGTGACGATTGCCGCGCTTGTCATACTGCACCAGTTGAGGGTCTATGTAGAATCTCGTATTGATGCGCTCGGAAAAAGAAGGTTGAAAACCGCGATAGGCATTGACGCCACCCCCACCCCATAGAAAATAATCAGCAGCATCAGATCGGTTATACATGGTATTGACTGAAAATGTGGTGCGTGCATTAAACCTGTATTTACCGTTAAGGGAAAACCTGATCTTCTCTTCTTGTCCATTTTCGTAATAATTATCGAAATTCTCATAAAAACTATTGACCACGAGATCCAGTTTACCAAATTTCTGCTTGTGCAATATACTGGCCATGAGGGTATGGGGAGGTGAATCCCACCACTTTTTGCCTGCATCTTTTGGCGACATGTAATGCGTATAGGCCACTGCTGCTTTGGTTACCGGTTCTGATGTCGCATATCCGGTTCTCACATTGATAATGCCATTGAGGGCAGCAGATCCATACATCGTTGATGATGCGCCTTTAACGACTTCGATCTGGCTGATATTTTCTACCGGGATATCTCCCCAGTTTGGTCTGCCCGCATCAGCCTGGAAGGCAGGAACATCATCGATGAGCAGTAACACTCTTGATCCGGCGCCGTAGGAAAAGCCGCTACCTCCACGGATATTGGCCTGGTTGTCAATGATCTGTACGCCCGGCACTTTTTCAAGGAGGGAAACGACGCGCACTGTATTTGTATTTTCCGCGAGATCGGGTTTAATGACATTGATGGAGACCGGGGATGTGGCGATCGTTCGCTCATATTTGCTGCCGGTCACTGTTGCTGTCTGGAGCATGGTCTTCGCCAGGATGAGGCTCACGTCCAATTCAATCGCGCCATTTTCAGGTAAATTGATCTCCGTTTTTGCTGTTTCAAATCCAACATATCGAATTTCAATCACATAGGGACCAGGGGGAAGGTCCAGTGAATATGTGCCATCCGTTTCGGTCACAGTTCCGTATTTTCCGGCTATGATGGTCGCGGCAATCAGGGGATTGCCCGTGGTATTATCCGTAACAAGGCCCTTCAAAACTGCGTTTTGGCCTGAAACCAAAAAAGGAAATGCACAATAGAAAAACAGGATGACTCTCAATCGCATAACTCGATATTGAATATTCATAAAGTTAATTGAATTTTTAAGATTTCAGGTGGTGCAGCATATCGACAACCATCCTCTCAATATCAAAGTCCGGTGACCATCCCCAATCTGATCTGGCTTGACTGTCATCGAGGCTTTCAGTCCAGGAGCGCGCAATAGTCTCCCTAAAATCCGGGACATAGTCAATCTCAAATGATGGAATATGCTTCCTGATCTCATTGTAGAGCTCACCAGGCGTGAATGACATCGATGTGATATTATAGCCCATCCTGACGGTAAGGTCTTCCCCTGGAGCCGAGGTCAACTGATCCATGGCTTTGATCACATCAGGCATATAGATCATCGGGAGGCGTGTCGTTTCAGACAAAAAGCTATGGTATTTCTTGTTTTGAATGGCTGCATGAAAGATCTCAACGGCATAATCTGTAGTCCCCCCCGAAGGCATCGTTTCATGACTGATAACTCCAGGAAGACGCACACACCTGACATCGACATTGAATTTACTGTGGTAATACCCTGCCCATAATTCACCTGCGACCTTGGATATCCCATATACGGTATTCGGTTCAAGAATTGTTTGCTGGGGAGTCATGGTTTTGGGAGAATCCTTGCCAAATGCTGCGATCGAACTCGGAAAGAAGACTTGTTCGATCTCATTGTCCCGGGCACATTCCAGGACGTTTAAAAGCCCCCCCATATTAATATCCCAGGTTTGCATTGGTTTCGACTCCCCTTTGGCAGACAAAACAGCAGCAAGGTGATAGATGCGCGTCACACCATGGGTACGTACACAATGGTCTATACTTTGACGGTCCAAAACATCAAGGTGCTGGTAATTCGTAAATCTCTTGATGTCGCGAATATCAGTCGGGATGACATTGCTTTGACCGAATTGAGATTGTAAGTGCCTTGTCAGAACTTCTCCAATTTGCCCGTTTGCCCCGGTGATCAATATTTTGGCTGGCTTCATTGATGTCATGTGGATTGAGCGACCAAAATGGAAATTTTATTTCAGAATTTCAGAAAAACCATTCAATTTATTCACCGCATTTGACGCAAAATCCACGAAAAAAAAAGCGTGACTGATTCCATTGGACAGAACCAGGTACGGGACATTCAATTTCTTGTTGTACAGGGCGATTTGCTCGGCTGCAGCCTGGGTCAAAGGTGTGTCAAAACCTTTCAGTTCAAAGAGGATCAGGGGAACCTCCCTTTCATACATGACGAGATCAAATCTCCGGGCATGTCGGCTATAGGCAATTTTTTTCTCAACCTGTAATGCCTTCGGATTGATATTCTTTTCATTAATGAGATACTGGATCCAGCTTTGCCGGACAAGTTCTTCCGGTTGTAAGACCAGGTATTTTCTTCTGATAGGATCAAAAACAAAGGATTTCCCATCTTCCTTTTTGATCTTTAAAAACTTGTGAAAATGTACCAGTTCAGGTTCCATGAGACCGTGATCATTAGGTTTGTATGGATGCCGATGAAGGATCTTTTAAAACCACCTCTCTGACGAGATGTACGGAAGCATGGATCTCCTCCGTTGGGAGCAGGCTGTTGGTGCTGTGCACGTGACATCCCAACATCGTGAGTTGGTCACGCAGGTGTCTCTGTCCTTCCCATGACCGGGCCTCATGGTTATCGAAGAGGCCATCTTCAAGAAAGATATGGATGTCAATGTCCTCTTCAAGAAAGATCCCCTGCACAAGGGGACCGGAATCATTGCCGAGGCGCAACTCCTTAAATTGATTGCCGGCCTTATCCTCGAAGAAAATTTCATTCTTGAAATTATCCCAAAACGACAACACGGCCTTTTTGCGGTACTGGAAGATCCTGAGATGGGGAAAGCACCGGCTCAGCAGAAAACCCAGGTCCTTGGCATATCTGACCCTTTCACTCAGGGAAAGCCTGTGGAGGGATTCAGATATTTCAATAAATATTCCTTCCATGACATGCATGGCTTTGCGCTCATCATTTCTCTTATGACTGATAAGGACAGTTGCCACATCAGTCTGGTTCGAAAAGGCACCAGTGGTCTTTACATCCTCGAGAATGGCTGTAGAACCCCCCGGGAGATTCTGATACTCATTACTCATAGTAAAACCCGGCTTGCAAACGACCAATGGGAATAAAGGCAGGCATGCGGCAAGGGTGTCAAATTCAGGTTGGTTTCCTGCCAGTAATTCCAGTCTTTTGTTGAGCCATAGTGCCATCATCTCGTCCAAAAGCGATTCA
>JBFKJL010000295.1:0-3491 GCA_041631795.1 Saprospiraceae bacterium
GAGATCCGGGCATTTGTCGATATGATTTCCGAAGATCCGGATGAACTTTTCCTGGTCACGATTTCTGGCGACACGATTTTTCCCGAAATCAGCGGGAGTTTAAGATCCGGGCAGACCGTCATCCTGACGATGACAGAATTCTCACTTCTGGAACCCGGGGAAAACACACTCACACTCATGGCGCAGTCTGAAAATGTCATGGCCACAGCTCAAATGGACATCAACCTCAATGAAATGCCCCCGCAAGCAACGATTGCCTCTCCCTCCCATAATGACACTTTCAATATTTCTGATGTCATCACCATCATATGGGATCCCCAAGGATACAGCGGTCCGTATATTCTTGAAGTTTCTCTCACAGAGGATTTCAGTGACCTGGTAGTACAGCTTGAAGGTGAAGGGACCACTATTTACGGCATTCCATCTGACAGGCTCAACGATGGCCAGGAATATTTCATCCGCCTGATCCATCCCGGTGATTGCGGTTCTTCCATATCCGAGACGACGCGTTTCTTTGTCAGAAGCACTGTGTCTACAGCCACCCCATACGTCGGGGCTTTGACGATTTTTCCGAACCCGTCCTCAACGGCCATTTCCGTTGAATGGCCCGGATCGATCCAGCAAAGCGGGATTATTGAAGTCCTGGAATTATCCGGCAAAAAAGTCATGACCCATGCATTCAATCACAGGACTTCACTAGACCTTGAGATAACTGAATTGCCCGATGGGGTTTATCTTCTGGTTCTCGCCTCTGAAGAATTTAATTACGTGGGTAAAGTGATCAAGCTTTAGGAGTGATTTTCCTGGGCCTTTTAAAAATAGGAACCGTTGAGCACGGCTCGCCATACATGATGCTTTGGGCAAAGGGCCTGAGCTTTGTCGTCAGGGCCGCATAGGCAGAAGCAGGCACCTGCTTGTCGCTGCACCCTTTGATGACAACCCGCTCATCCTTGTATTCAGCAGCATCAAAGGATTCCATGACTTTCTCATAATGAAATATCAGGTACTCTGAAGGACGGCCTGTAAAAACCACATGGGCGACAGGCTCGAGGTAAGACGCCACCAGCATAAATGCCCATACCGGGATAATGGCATCGACTGAGACAAAGACACAAACGATCTTGTCCTTGTACTGATCCCAGTCATGATCCTTGAGGGCACTGCGAAAATCTCTTTCTTTCAGGATCAGTTCCATGAACAGGAAAGGTTTGAGGTCAAAATCCACCATGTCATGATGAGGATAGTAACTTTCGAGATTTATCACCTTTAGGCCGCTGTTGGCGACCCTGTTGATCAATGGTTTGCCGTCATTCATATTATTTATTCTTCTTCGCTTGAACCAATAGCATTTTCGGGTGCTTCAAATTCCTTTAATTGGGGTAATTCTTTAATGCTTCTCAGCCCAAAATGGTTCATGAACTTGTCAGTTGTCCCATAAAGCAGCGGCCGCCCGGGACCTTCATCCCTTCCCAGGATCTCAATAAGTTCCTTGTCCAACAACTTCTGGATACTGTAGTCGCAATTGACACCACGGATCTGTTCGACCGCGCTCCTGGTCGCTGGCTGTTTATAGGCAATGATCGCCAGGGTCTCAAGAGCCGCTTTGGACAAGCGTCTCCGTGACTCAAGCTTGAGGAACTGGCTGACCACCGGGTGGTAGGTGCCTTTTGTCATGAACTGGAAACCATTGGCAATTTCAATCAGCTCAAAAGAATAGTCCTCGGATTTGTATTTTTCCTCCAGGGCTTTCAGGGATGATTCAATATCCCCTTGGGATATCTTCTGGTCAAAATACGCACTGACTGTCATCCTGATGTCTTTAATTGGTATTGGTTTTGGCGTAGCAAAAACAAGAGCCTCAATATATAATTCCAGTTTATCCAATTATTATGTTTTTATTCCATAAATCACAAGTAAGGAAAAAAAGATCATTACAAGAAAAAATAATCCAACGCGCATGAGGTCGTATTTCTTTTCACGTTCCATGGCTTGCTTGAAATATGGGTGGACTATAGGTGTCAATACATACTCAAAACCCTCTTCATTTTTAATCATCTCTAGTTCCATCAGCTGGTGTTCCAGGGCAAAATGGTACTTCTTTGATTCCAGCTGGTTAAAATCAATGATAATGATCCCGGCATTGATATAAACAATAACATGGCCTGATTCTTCGCCGTGATAAATATAAACATTGTAGGGCCGGCCGAGAGGGGTGTAATATGTCCAAACATACTGAGCCAAATGTCATTATCTTTATTCGTCAAAAAGCTATTTGCCGGATTCAGGTTATGAATGACAAAGAAAAGGAAGAATTAAGAAACAAGATAGTCGAAATGATCGGCAAGTACGAAACGGATATCACCGATCTCGAGAAAATGACACAACCCATAGGCCCGGAAAATGCCATCGGGCGCGTCAGTCGGATGGATGCCATCAATAACAAGGGTGTGATGGAAGCCGCTTTGCGCAACAAAATATCAAAAAAGAACAAGCTCATGATTGCCCTGGAAAATATCGATAAAGACGGTTTTGGCTATTGCGGCAAATGCCACAAACCCATCAATCTTGCGAGACTCATGTTTATGCCCGAAAGCACTTCCTGTGTGCGTTGCGCAGATTAATTCAAGATCCTTCCGGAGCCCTGGCCGGCATTCTCAAATAATCACTTACTTTTGAGACAAATAAGGCAGACAACCCGTGTTATATTTTTTTCGCAGAAACCTGTTCATCAACCTGATCTTCCTCCTGCTTTTTATTGTATTGCTTTTCGTAAAAGACTGGTTGACGCCAGCTTATTACACAATTCAGCCTCTTGATTCGCCCCTGACAAAACTGGTCTATCATTTGCTCAAATCCCCAATAAGCCAGGCTGCCCTGGCTGTCATCCTTGTGGGTTGGCAATCAGTCATGGTCAACAGCCTGGTGACGAGACACAGACTAAGCCGTCTCATGTCGTATATTCCCGGGGCTGTCTACGCTCTTATGGTCCTGTGGATCGCCCGATTTACTTTACATCCGGCTCTTATTGCGACTACTTTTATCATGATGGCATTCATCTACCTTTTCAGGCTATATAAAAAATACATGCCTGCAGGCACAATATATAAGGCAGGATGCTTCATCGGGCTTGCAACCCTTGTGTACAGTCCTTTTTGGGTCTACATCATTGCAGGCCTGCTGTCATTGTTCAGCCTGAGAAGAAGAAGCATCTTCGAGTTCCTCCAGCTGTTTTCGGGCTTCCTCAGCCCTGTGATCATTTTCATCTCACTTTCCTTTTATCATGATGCTCTCGCTAATGCGTGGAAATTCCTGTTTGTCAATCCCTTTTGGCCATCATTTCATTTGAATGAACCCTATTGGCAATATGCGCCTTTTGCCGGATTCTTTCTGGCTTACATTTTTATCTTCCTGAATTATAGCAGCTTGTCCAAGAAAAAAAGTATTGATGCGTCTAAAAAGATCGGGATACTCAACTGGTCATTTCTCCTGGC
>JBFKJL010000296.1:0-3486 GCA_041631795.1 Saprospiraceae bacterium
AGAGTAGGAAGAGGAATTTATTCATGTAGCTGTACTATCTAACAAACAATAAATGCGTGTCATCGGATCCGTTTTCATCAAAGTTGTATCCCTTAGTATTGAATCCCTTGAGACCATTAATGGTTGTGATTTCGTGATCAATGATGTAACGGGCCATCAGGCCCCTGGCTTTTTTTGCAAATGAGGAAATGAACTTCAACTGATCGTTCCGATACTCTTTAAAGGTAATATTTATAATCGATGCGTCAAGATTTTGAGTGTTGACGGCGTTAAAATATTCGTTGGAGGCCAGGTTAATGATGCATTTATTTCTATGGTTTGACAAGGTCGCATTGAGAACTTCTGTAATGCGGTCACCCCAAAACGTATAAAGATTTTTAGCCTTGCAGATCTTAAAGGAAGACCCCATTTCAAGGCGGTAGGGTTGGGTTTTATCAAGAGGCCTGAGAACACCATAAAGACCCGTCAATATCCTGATATGATTTTGGGCGAAGGCCAGGTTTTTTGGCGTCATCGTTTTGGCGTCAAGCCCTGCATAGACATCACCCTGGAACAACAAAATGGCTGGTTTGACGGCATCTGATTCGAATGCGGGGTCAAAATCCTGGAATCGTTCATAATTCAGTTGGGCCAGGGCGGTGTTGACCGACATCAATTTTTCAATCTTTCGGGGGTTGAAGGTTTTCAGTTCGGACATCAATTGCAAGGTCAAATCGACCAGTTCAGGTAGTTCTTTTGCAACAATTGAAGTTTTTGTTATGTCCAGGCGCTTGGAAGGAGACAGGAGGATGATCATATGGTCGTGCTGTTAAGTGTATAAAACAAAAAACCCCCAAGATGTCTTGAGGGTTTCTAATTTCTTTAAAACAGATCAGTTTTTTCCGCTATCGTTCAGCATGCTTGGCGCTTTCTTTGGAACACCTTGATCTTCCTCACTTTTCAAAATATTGCCCACTACAGAAAGGACATGCGGGTCTGAACCTTCATTTGTCGTGATCTTTACCGTTTTATTGATCTTGCCCAGCCTGTTTGTGGCATAACGAATTTCTATAATGCCCGATTCGCCCGGCATGATGGGTTCCTTAGGGTACGTGGGGACAGTGCAACCGCAACTTCCTCTTGCCCCTTTTATTATGAGTGGCTCAGTTCCTGTATTTGTAAATTTGGCGACACGTAAAGGTTCTGAATTTTGAGTGATGGTGCCATAATCGACAACTGTGGATTCGAATTCCATATTAGGTCCTTCTTTGGGCACCTGTTCTTCAATAATTTCTTTAACTGCATTGGGCTGAGGTTTGGGGTCAACCTGACCAAATGCAACGACGCCAAAGGTTAAAAATGTCAAACTGAGAAGTATAAACTTTTTCATCAAAGGAATTTTTATAGAACAAATGTAATACATAATAGGATGTTCGGAAACTATTTAATATTTAATAAGACGTTAATGTTTCAATTTGCCGCATGAACATCGAATAAACACGGACTGTCCAGGCTTAGTTCCATCAAATTCAGGACCAGATTTAATAAATCCTGCCAGTCCGTCCGGTGATTGTTAAAATTTTATCGGCAAAATTTATAAAATTCACTCTCGATTAGCGCAAATATTTGTTTTGTTAGTTTTCCGAAATTTCCATGCGACAAATAAAAACTTTTGTTGGAAGGTTACCGTTAATTGTATAGTGCTTTCATTTAATCAACCACATCACATTGCCTCATGATAGATTATTCAGAATTGCAATCTGCGTCAACTGAATTCAAAGAAAAAGAAACCTACATCAAACGTGTCCTGAATGATTTCTGGATTTGCCTTGTCAGTCGTGAAGCGAGTCTCCTTGGCAGGAAAGAGGTGCTGACAGGCAAAGCCAAATTTGGTATTCTCGGTGACGGCAAGGAGGTTCCCCAGGTGGCATTGGCTCATTTTTTTGAAAGGGGTGATTTCAGATCGGGGTATTACAGGGATCAGACTCTTTTGATGGCCCAGGGACAGTGTACAGTGGAGGAATACTTTGCCCAGATGTATGCAGATGCGGACAATGATCCTTTTTCAGGCGGGCGGCAAATGAATTCGCATTATGCCACACCCCTGATAGATAAGGAGGACAATTGGCTCAAGCATTCTGAGCGGTACAACAGTTCTGCTGACATATCATCAACCGGAGGCCAGATGGCACGTGCTTTGGGACTGGCCCTGGCATCAAAAAAATACCGGGAGATGCCTGAACTGGATCCCCAGGGTCGGTTTTCCAAAGATGGGCGGGAAGTGGTTTTTTGCACAATTGGTGATGCCAGTACATCGGAGGGAATATTCTGGGAAACGCTCAATGCTGCCTCGGTCATGAGGGTGCCTCTGATCATCATTGTTTGGGATGACGGGTACGGGATCTCTGTTCCGGTTGAACTCCAGACAACTAAAGCGAGCATATCAAAGGCCAGTGAGGGATTCCTAATGGATGAAAACGGTGATGGAATCCACATGTACACGGTCAAGGGATGGGATTACAGTGCCCTGATCAATGTCTATGACAGGGCGGTGTCAAGGGTCAGAAACGATTATGTGCCTGCCCTTATCCATGTCCAGGAGGTCACGCAGCCACAGGGTCATTCCACGTCAGGATCTCATGAGCGCTACAAGTCAAAGGACCGCCTGAAATGGGAGATGGAGGCCGATGGTATTGAGAAGATGGCTGAGTGGCTGGTCGAAACAGACCTGGCATCAGTGGAATTGATCGAGGAAATGCGCACCCAGGCCAAGGCCTTTGTAAAGGAGGGTTCCAAAAAAGCCTGGAAGCGATACACTGAACCAATCCAGAAGAGCAGAAAAGAACTACTCCATTTATACAACAGTATAGAACAATACCCTTTCGTTGCCGACTTGCACAATGAGATGGAGCAAATGCACAACCCCTTGCTGGGCGAGATCTTACAAAATGCAAGGAAGCTTCGAATAGGTTTTTACAACCATGGGCTTGAAACGCCGGAAACCCTGGCAAGCTTCATCCAGGGTCTCGAGGATTTGGGTCGTTTCCGTTACAACACCCATCTTTATTCCATGAGTGATCGTTCTGCTTTGAAAATTCCAGTGGTGCATCCTGAATATTCAGACGATGCGAAGCTAGTCAATGGATACCAGGTGATGAATGCCTATTTTGACAGGCTTTTTGAAAAGATGCCCAACACATTTGCGTTTGGTGAAGATGTGGGCCATATCGGGGATGTCAACCAGGGTTTTGCCGGTCTCCAGGAGAAATATGGGGTAAAGAGAATCTTTGATACAGGCATAAGAGAATGGACGATCGTTGGCCAGGCTATTGGTATGGCCATGCGGGGATTGCGGCCCATTGGGGAAATTCAATATCTCGATTACCTGATTTACGGACTTTCCGCATTGTCAGATGACCTGGCTACAGTGAGATACAGGTCCAATGGCATTCAGCAGGCCCCTGCAATTATCCGTACAAGAGGCCATCGTCTTGAAGGGATATGGCA
>JBFKJL010000297.1:0-3478 GCA_041631795.1 Saprospiraceae bacterium
ATACCGTCCAGAAAACACTATCAGCTTTCAGCTTTGCCCTTTCAGCCCCGACGCAGGCTACGCCTAGTCGGGATGCCGCACTTTGCCCTTCCAGCTTTGAGCTTTGAGCTTTGAGCTTTGCCCTTTCAGCTTTCAGCTTTGCCCTTTCAGCTTTCAGCTTTGAGCTTTCAGCTTCCAGCTTTCAGCTTTCAGCTTCTTTCAACCCTGTCCCAATTCCGTAAGATAGATCTTCCGGAGTTTCTGAATATGTTTGTCCATATTGTCCTTGGTCCACTTTTTTGTAGAAACCGGGGGATAGACAACCACGTCAATTGCTGACGGTCTGAAGACATTCGTGCCCCTGGGCATGGCATCATGAGCGTTGCGGATGACAACAGGGACTATTGGGGCTTTGGCTTGCATGGCAAGGTGGAAGGCGCCCTTTTTGAACGTTCCGAGGCTGTAGTCCTTGCTTCGTGTGCCTTCGGGAAAGATAATGATGGATGTGCCATTTTTCAAAGCATCGACCGCCGGAGCCATTGCTTCAATGGCTTTTTCCCTATCGCTTCGGTCAATGAAAATGACACCTGCAGCTGTCATGAGCTGGCCAATGATCGGCATGGATTTGAGCTCGATCTTCGCTATACCTGTCGCGTTTTGACGGATCAGTTTGGACACAATAAAGATATCAGCACTGCTCTGATGGTTAAAAATAAAGACTGCTGGACGATGTGACCACAAGTGCTCTTCCCCTGTGACGAGCAATTGGATTCCTGCAGCGGCAATAACAAAGTCACCTACAGATGCCATGAGCGAGTTCACGCCGTCCTGCCAGTTGAGCGACATCGCACCCTTTGCGATACCCGACAGGGCCGCAGGGATGAGGCTGCCCAGGGCAAGGCCTGTTCGCAGGAAATTGACCATGCCGGGTGGATCCTCATCGTTAAACCTGAATATCGGCCAGTGGTTCCTGAAGGCGTGGGCTGTCAATTTAACATCGGGGTTCGTCGGACGTGGGTGGCCGACAGCTTCAAGCAGAGGGATGTCAGAAACGCTGTCCGTATAGAAAAAACTTTTTGCCATGTCCAGTTTCCTGGATTCAGCGAGCATGCGCGCGGCAATTGCCTTGCCTTCGCCCCAGGCAGCTGGCTCCATGATCTTTCCGGTAAACTTGCCATTGACGACTTCCATCCGTGTACACAGGACATGGTCGATATTCAAATCGCGGGCGATTGGATTGACCTGGTATGGCGTGGCAGCAGAAATGATGGCCACGGTATGTCCCATTGCCAAATGGGCCTTGACCAAAGCCCTGGATTCCGGATAGATCTCGGAGGCGAGGTGTTTAAAATAAGCTTCCTCTCCAACCTTGATAAAGACTTTTTCTTCCACCCCTTTGACACCCTGAGAGGCAATGGCTGCCAGACCTGCATAATTGCCCTGACCCATGGAATAGACCAAAACACCGGCAAATTGCGATACAAGCTCTGTGGTCGACATCTTTCCACTGAATAGACGTGTTTGGAAAAATTCCTTGGCAGAATAGGAGCGAATCAAAGTCCTGTCCAAATCAAAGAAAGCCCCAATATGTGCGCCCTTTTCTCCTTTGAGGATTTCAGAAGTGATGGCTTCGGTTTTCGAACCCGGAACATTGTCTTCTATCATCGGTACGATGGAAGTCTCGACCGTCGGCTTTTCCATGATGATCTCCTGGAGAACCTTGATCCTCTCTATGGTTTCATTGAGGCGGTTGAGGAATGCCTGGATCTCCGTCTTTTTGTCATCATCAGCGGTTGGGATGAGGTCCAGGTTTGTGATCAGTTTGAGGCCATCTATCAGGTAAGGTTTTGTCACAGAACGGATACGCTGGATCTTGCCGTGCCAGTGTAATTCCTCACCCAGGAACAGGCATTCATCAATAAAGGCTTTTTCATCAAATGCACGTTCTGGTTTCCATTGCTTCAAGGCAAAAACAATGATTCTGTACGCTTCAAGGTAATTGTACAGGACAACAGGCGCGACAATGACTTTCTCACCTCTTAAAAAAGCGATCTTCCTGGCTTTTGAAGCACTGACAAGTTTGTTCCAGTTCCGGTCCAAGAGGCCCAAAGTCTTTTCGAGTTCTTCTGAAAACTGGAGTTTGCGCGGGTAGAAGAACTCAAACTTGAACAGCGAACGGAGCTCCATGATTTCAGCCCAAAAGACGACCTGCCTGTCCGCAGGTTTGGCCTCGGCAGATTTTAAAAGTGCCAGCTCGATGAAGGCGAGACTGTACAAATGGTGGACGGACATATTGGCGTAGTAGACAGCCTCCAGGTAGTTTTCGGAATTGATGACATACCGTGCATCCACTTCATCTCCGTGTTGTAAAATGATGTTGGCGCGCTTTAACAGCATCAGCGCTGTTTGAACGGATCTGCTGATGGGGATGCCCCTGTCTACCATCGTTCCCGGCTTGTATTTCTCGATCATGCCCATCAGGTCGTAGACATCGTTAATGATGGCCTTTTTATTGAGCGAAAACTTACTGAGTAAAGCGATGCATATCAGCGAAGTGGTGGTGACCGGGGTCACCTGGTTTATCCTGTAGGCCAGCTCGACACCAAATTTTGAG
This sequence comes from Saprospiraceae bacterium, assembly GCA_041631795.1. Classification (GTDB taxonomy): domain Bacteria; phylum Bacteroidota; class Bacteroidia; order Chitinophagales; family Saprospiraceae; genus JBFKJL01. The sequence continues at coordinate 2,594 of JBFKJL010000297.1, forward strand.
AGTCTGCCCGAAAAGGATGAGGCCTGCTTGCCTTTGACAATGATGGCAACGGAATTCTCGGCATTGATCGGGACGGGATTGCCAAACCTGATAGAAATTTTGCCAAAGTTGCCTTCCATTTTCTGCACATACTTCAGGAACCATGTCAGGCTTTCAGGTTTTTTGTCCTTGCCCCGGCTTTCCATGGTCATATCGCGGACATCAGGGATGAGGTCATAGACAATGGACACTGGAATGTACTTGACCTCCTGGCCGGACTCTTCTTCTGCTTCCCTGATGTATTTCAGGATACCCACCTTGGGCCAGACCAATTTGCCGGTCCTCGAGCGGGTGCCTTCAATGGCCCACATAAAGTGCCCTTTGTCCTTGACTATTGTTGCGATAAAACATCTCAGAACGAGCTTGTATATGTCGTTATCCTTGAAAGACCGCCTGATAAAAATCACACCGTTTTGGCGCGCAAGCTGCCCAAATCCTATGAAGTCCATGTTGATCCCCGCAAATGTGTATGGGAACGGAATGCCATGACGGCCCAAAACAACAGCCAGAACAAACATGTCCAGGTAAGTTTTGTGGGTCATAACAAAGGCAATGGGAAACCTCCGAGCGATACGCGACAGTTCTTTGATTTCGTTCGGATTGACATCTATCGTATGGCCATATCCCCGGGACAGGATAAACTGCGATACCTGGAGACCAATAATATTGGCCAAAGGCTGATGCACAGTCTGTATTTCCTTCAAACACAATTTCGCTTCTGCCTGGGCTTCATTATAAGACATGTTATTCCGCTCAGCCAGGGCTTTGAGTTTCGAAGTGAATTTTGGATCTGTCATTAATCCCTCCATACAATAAAAGCGAAAAACTTTTTGACCAAATGAATTA
>JBFKJL010000298.1:0-3474 GCA_041631795.1 Saprospiraceae bacterium
CGATCAGAGCGATGACTTCCTTGTTTTCCAAACCTTCCTGGTCGACACCTTGTTCCCTCAGAGTTTTGGCGATGGCGTTGGCCTGTTTTTCAAGTTCATGCACTGCCCTGTCCTTGAAACCTTTAGGGTAGGGCGTCCCGAGTATTTGAAGGGCTTCGATTTTATCCGCGGTGAGGCTTTTGTCCAGGTCATTGGAGATCAACCATGGATATGCCGGCATAATGGAACCTGGTGACATACTCTGCGGATCCACGAAATGGTTGTAATGCCATGAGTCAGAATATTTTTGACCTATCCTGTGCAGGTCGGGTCCGGTGCGTTTTGATCCCCACAGGAATGGCCTGTCATAAATGAATTCCCCGGATTTTGAAAATTCACCGTAACGGGCCGTCTCCGACCTGAAGGGTCTGATCATTTGAGAGTGACAGCCAAGGCATCCTTCGCGGATGTAAATATCCCGGCCCTCCAATTCAAGGGGTGTATATGGTGTGACGGTAGCGATCTTTGGAACATTGGACTCAACCCACATCATGGGGAATATCTCGACCATACCACCGATCGCGACGGCAGCCACAGACAGGCCAGTAAAGAGCATGCCTCTCCTTTCCAGCCACCTGTGCCAGTGTTCGCCTTTGTGCGGCACGTAGACTTTCTCCATCGCCGGTGCTGAAGCAGCCTCAGACTTAATCAGTTGGCCCGCTGCCATTGTCTTAAAAATGTTATAGATCATGACAAAGAGTCCTGAGAAGTAGAGCAATCCTCCGAATATCCGTATGGCGTACATCGGTATGATTTGCGTTACAGTTTCCAGGAAATTGGGGTACTGGAGAAAACCATCCGGTGTGAATTGTTTCCACATCAGCTGTTGTGTGACACCTCCCCAATACAGTGGAATGGCATAAAATATAATACCCAAGGTCCCCAGCCAGAAGTGAATGTTGGCCAGGTTGACGGAGTGTAATTTGGTGTTGTAAATCTTTGGAATCAGCCAGTACATCACACCAAAGGTCAGCATGCCGTTCCATCCCAGGGCACCCACATGCACGTGCCCAATCGTCCAGTCCGTGTAGTGTGTTATGGCATTGAAGGACTTGATGGACATCATTGGCCCTTCAAATGTAGACATACCGTAAGCCGTGACGGCAACGACCATGAATTTGAGAATTGGATCATTGCGCACCCTGTCCCATGCGCCCCGTAATGTCAGCAATCCGTTCAGCATCCCGCCCCATGAAGGTGCGATCAGCATCAGCGAGAAGACCATACCGAGGGACTGAACCCAGTCCGGGAGAGAGGTGTAGAGCAAATGGTGCGGACCGGCCCAGATGTAGATGAAGATCAGGGCCCAGAAGTGGATAATTGACAGCCTGTACGAAAAAACAGGTCTGTTGGCCGCCTTGGGCAGGAAGTAGTACATGAGTCCCAGGTACGGAGTGGTCAGGAAGAAGGCCACGGCATTGTGCCCGTACCACCATTGGACGAGTGCGTCCTGGACTCCGGCGAAGACCGGATAACTCTTGACGAAACTCACTGGCAATTCAAGATTATTGAAAATGTGCAGTATTGTTACTGTCACGAATGTGGCGATGTAGAACCACACAGCCACATACATGTGTTTTTCGCGACGTTTGAGGATCGTACCAAACATATTGATTCCGAAAACAACCCAGACAAGCGCTATAGCGATGTCAATGGGCCATTCAAGTTCGGCATACTCATGGGCCGATGTGATGCCCAAGGGCAGGGTGATCGCTGCAGCCAGGATGATGGCCTGCCATCCCCAGAAATGGATGTTGCTCAGGGTTTTGCTGAACATAGGTGTTTTGAGCAGCCGGGGAAGACTGTAATAAACACCCATAAAAATACCGTTCCCGACAAAGGCAAAGATGACGGCATTGGTATGCAGTGGCCTGAGCCGGCCGTATGAGGTATAGGGCAGATCAAAGTTCAGTGCCGGAAACACAAGCTGGCAGGCTATCAATAAGCCGACCAGCATGCCTATCACTCCAAAAATGATACTCGCAAGCGCAAATTTGCGCACAATACTATTGTCATATTGAAAATGTTCAATGTTAGACATACACAAGAATTTTTACGATATGGTTGATAAAAGTAGATTTGTAAAAACTGTTTGACGCCATCCCTTCAGATATTTTCCCTGTTTTCGTCATCAAAAAGTATCCTGATTGCCGGGGTATGATCGTCTTCATATTGATTGGTCCGGATAGCCCAGAAAAAAGCAATGAGAAATCCCACGGCAATAGCAAGGCTGATGATCACTAACAACAAAATAATGTACATAATTCTTATTGTCGCATTTCAAATCACAAACTAAGTCGGCTGTTTTCACATCAGAATGACATCTGTCATTTTTCCGCTTGATCTTTGTCAATCAATTTTCGGATGCAAGGCTTGGGTCATTGACTTTGGTTGCGTTCTTACCCAGCAATCCCAGGTGTCTTGCGACAAGGCTGCTGGAGGCAACGCCAAACAACACTATCGTCACTGAACTTGCCGGCATCAGTATGGCTGCGATCACAGGGGATAAAAGGCCCTGGACAGCAAAACTCAGACCGATGACATTGTACAGCAGCGCCAGAAAGTAAGCACAGTACACCAGGAAGATGTTGCGTTTTGCATAGGCAAAAACACGCGGTAAAAACTCCAGACTCCTCCCTTCCATGATGATGTCACAGGAGGGGCTGAAGTACGAAGTGTTGTCTGTCACAGCAATCCCAACATCACTTTGTTTCAATGCTCCGGCGTCATTTAACCCATCGCCGATCATCGCCACAATATTATCTTTTTTTTGCAATTCTTTTATGAACTTGAGCTTGTCTTTTGGTTTTTGATCAAATTTTATTTCTGTCTGACGTCCAAAGAGGCTGTGCATCTTTTCCAGTTCACGGTCATTGTCCCCGCTGATCACAGAGATCCCGGCCCAGGTCGTGAGGTTTGCGATCATTTCTTTCAACCCGATCCTGTATTTATGAACCTGTGTAAAAGCACCTTTTAGGTCATTGTTGACCTCAAGGTACACCTGTCCGTCGACATGATCATTGACATTTTTTCCGTTTTGACCAATAAATGCCCTCGATCCCATCCTGACGCCGGTCCCCAGGATGCGTCCCCTGGTTCCAAACCCTTCTACTTCCTCAAATAATTCGACAGGATGTATCGCGGCTGAAGGAAACAAACCAGCTATTTGCTTGCTTTTTGGATGGATGGATTGCATCGCCAGCGAACGGACAAGCATTTGGTCATGGGCGGTCAGTTCATCACCTTCGAATTGGAAGGGGATTTCAGTGGGACTTGTGAGCGTCCCGGTTTTGTCAAATACAATGTGCTGGACTTTGGCCAGCGTTTCGAGGACATTGATGTTTTTCAGGTAAATGCCCCTCAGTGTCAGGACCCTGACTGCGTTCCCAAACGTGAATGGTATGCTCAATGCCACCGCACACGGACAGGCGATGA
>JBFKJL010000299.1:0-3463 GCA_041631795.1 Saprospiraceae bacterium
AAGGGTCAGGGAACTGGAAGATGAATTGGGACGACTTAAGGTCCGGCTCAAAAATGCCGAGGCGGGAGACTCAGGGTCAACTTCGTTTTCTGGGAATACGGAATCCTCAGGACGATCTTCTAATTTTGGATCTGCATCTTTGACAGGTGATACCGGAGATAAAGGGGCATTGAGCAGTTCATTGACAGGCAGTACAGGAGAACAGGAAAGAGGCGATATGATGGCCAGGGACAAGGCTAAGGATCAAGGAAGTGATGAAGCCGCCGCTGGCTATTTTGAAGATGATGAAGGCAAGGATAACCTCCAGGTGATTGAGGGCATTGGACCAAAAATGGAAGGCATACTGAATGACAATGATGTCAATTCCTACCAGCAGTTGGCGGATTCAAGATCTTATTTGCTCAATGCGATGTTGAGGACGGCCGGACACAACCCGGACATGCATGATACCCCTTCATGGATAGAACAGGCTGAGATGGCTCAAATGGGTGATTGGAGTGGATTGCGCGAATATCAGCTCGATTATGGCAGTGGCAATGTTGCTAAAGTTGACAAATATGATATCAAGGGAGGTGCTGATGACAAGAAAGATGCAGGCTTGGCGGACTCAGGTGGCCCAGACGCGACAGATTCAGGAGGCGCAGACGTGGCAGATCCAGGAAGTTCAGACGCGGCAGATGCAAAAGGGACAGACGCGGCAGATGCAGAAAGTTCAGACGCGGCAAAAGCATATAGGGGAGGATCAGCAGATGTTACTGGCTCCGGAGTGGCAAGTTTGGCAAGTGGTGGTTCATCAAGACCAGGAGGGCCAACGCCCAAATACGCATTGCTGAAGGATGAAAACCTTCAGATCATTGAAGGCATTGGACCAAAGATGGAGTCTATTCTTCATGAAAACGGTTACAAGACCTGGAAGGATGTTGCCGGGAAGTCAGGAGCTGAGATTAAGTCCATGCTGAATCAATATGGCGATAAGTACAGGATTATTGATCCGTCCAATTGGCCCATGCAAGCCCGGATGGCATCGGAAGGCAAATGGGATGAGCTTATAGCCAAACAGAAAGTTCTTGGCGGCGCAGATGTCAAAGGCAGCGATTCAAAAGCTGAAAAGGTCATGATCAAATTGGGCATTCTGAAAAAGTGGGTTGAAAATGATCTGAAAGCTGTTGAAGGGATAGGTCCTAAAATTGAAAAGTTATTGCACGAGAATGGGATTAAGACATGGGAGGCCCTGGCCAATACAAGTGTGGACAAATTGAGTGCCATCATCGAATCTGCTGGCAAGCGTTTCAAGCTTGCAGATCCGGGCACATGGCCTCGACAAGCGCGACTGGCCGCAGATGGTGCGTGGGATGATTTGGAAAAATACCAGGACTACTTGCAGGGTGGCAAAGAGCCTTCTTGATCGCGGATTAAAAAAATTATTCAGGAGGTTGACAACTATTTGTTGACCTCTTTTATTTTATAGCTAAATATTTGTTATGCAAGAAGCGTATTTTGCTGGAGGTTGTTTCTGGTGCCTTGAGACCATCTTTTCTGAGCTTGAAGGCGTAGAAAGCGTTGTTTCAGGGTACACTGGGGGTTCAAAAGTGAATCCCACATACAAGGAAGTATGCACAGGGACCACTGGCCATGCAGAGGTTGTTAAAATCGTATACGACCCCTTGATCATCTCGTTTGATGACCTCCTTGAAATTTTCTTTACAATGCATGACCCGACGACTCTCAACAGGCAGGGCAATGATGTCGGGACCCAATACAGGTCAGCAATCTTTTTTACCAACGAGAAACAAAAAGAAAAATCTAATACATTCATCCGTACAAAGGCTTCAAAAATGTGGGACAATCCGATTGTAACAGAGGTTATCCCGATGGATGTCTTTTACAAAGCCGAAGACTACCACCAGGACTACTTCAGGAACAATCCTGGCAATACATATTGTGCTTTGGTGGTGAATCCAAAAGTGCAAAAGTTCAGAAAAAAATATGCTGGGAAGTTGAGATCCATTCAATCAAAATCTTTGAATAAGCTGACACCTGAAGAAGAACACATCATAGTGCATAAAGGTACAGAAAGGCCGTTCACGGGGAAATACAATGATCATTATATCAATGGTGTTTATCTCTGTAGAAGATGTGATGCACCTTTGTATACTTCAGATAGCAAATTCAAGTCGGGTTGTGGATGGCCATCTTTCGATGAAGAAATTCCCGGTGCTGTACGGAGAGAAACAGATGCTGATGGCCGGCGTACTGAAATACTGTGTACGCACTGTGGTGGTCACCTCGGTCATGTCTTTGAAGGAGAGCGTTTTACCGAAAAAAACACACGGCATTGTGTGAATTCTATGAGCCTTCGCTTCAGGAAGGTCTGATACCTTTGTAACCTGGACTGAAACAAGAATCCCATCTCTCATGCATTCTGTCAATTTCACTGTTCATCCAGTTTTCAATGATAGAACCAATCTCCTCTCCACTGCCATCCCGAATGACAGGGCCGAAAGTCAACTTGACATCGGTTCTCAGTTTGCGAAACTGGAAAAAAAACTGGTGTAAAAAGCTCTTATTGTGCCAGACATCAAAACGGGTTCTGTATTCACAAACAATAGGGATGATCGGGAAGTTATAATTGCGTGCTTCGATAAAAGTGCCAATACGTAAGGGCATCACATGTTTGTGATAATTGGTTGTCCCTTCCGGATAGACAAGGACATTCAGACCTTTTTTAAGGGTATCAACCATCTTGTTGCGCACCTGGGTCCTGCTGTTCTTGTTTTCCCTTTTGACGTAAAGGATGCCGGTAATATGTGCTCCTTTATTGATCACAGGCATGTCAGCAACTTCGGCCTTTGCGATGACGTAGGCATCGAGGAAATACAAAACAATGACAGGGTCTGAAAAGCTCCTGTGATTGCACACATACAAGGCCGTTTCCTCAATGGCCTGGCCTTGCTTCTCTATTCGAATACCGAGGATGAAGAGTGCCATTTTTATCCAATAGTGACGCAACTGGTAGGCCCTTTTAGGGGTATCCTTCATTACCGTGGAAGTCAGAATAATATACGAACCCACGAGAAGGGTCATTGACAAGCCCAGGAGGATTGCCCGGATAAAAGCCAATAAAATGGACAAAGGATTGTACATGAATTGCAGAACGCCGATTTTTCCTAGAACGCTTTGTCAAAGATATAATTTACAACGATTTCAAAGGCACCAATACCATTGTTGGCTCTTTTGATGGCTGCAGTGCTCATATCATAACTGAGACCCAGGCGCCAATTGCTTTTTCTGAATGACGTACTGAGCATGACAGCATCCCAATTCAACCCGTCGACAGAATTTACGATCCTTGATTGTAATCCCAGCCCAAATGCCAGGTCATCCGTGTCCTTCAATTTGTATTCGAAAAAGTCTCCAAGGAGTATTTCAAATGATGGCCCCTGTCTGATGTAAAGGATGTGGG
>JBFKJL010000300.1:0-3461 GCA_041631795.1 Saprospiraceae bacterium
ATAAGCTTTGGCGTGATGGGCGGTGCCATGCAGCCCCAGGGCCATGCCCAGGTTGTCATCAATATGGTGGATTTTGGCATGAACCTACAGGAAGCCGGCGATGCGCCAAGGATCAGGCATTCCGGTTCAAGTCAGCCCACAGGAGAAATCATGGAAGACGGGGGTACAGTGTATCTTGAATCGGGCATTCCCTATGAAACAATTCGGGGCCTGATGAAACGCGGACACCGGGTGAGATACAGTGTGGGTGGATACGGTGGTTACCAGGCCATCATGTGGGATGCGGATCAAAAAGTCTATTTTGGCGCGTCAGAGTCTCGAAAAGACGGCCAGGCGGCAGGGTATTAAAATGTGATCTTTACCAGGTTGAGTGTATAATTGCGTTCACTTGGCACAAGGACTGAATTGGCGGAAAGCTGAATGGCATCTATAAACCTCAGGCGCAACTTTTCATATTTTGTACTCAGAATACTCTTGCGTTTATTGACCCCGGCGGGATCCAGGATGTACTCGCTGACCGTATTGTTGTTCTTGATCTCATCGTTGTAAATCAATCTCAACTGGCTGGGAGATTTCATGATGAAAAAAGAAGAATAAATGGCCTCATCATCCTGGGAAAATTGCTTTTTGTAAAACACCTCTGTCCAGTCGACCGCATTATTCTTATCGACCGAAAAAATAATGATATCATCATTATAGTAATCTGTCCACCCCCTTTGGCTAAACTCGAGATCAGGGCGCGCATAAGCTCCAGAATAAGGGTTGCGCCTCGAGAACTCCCTCTTCATTTCAAAAAACAAAAGGACTCCACCGTCTGCACGGTGCACGATCTCATTCAATGAAATATATTTAAGGTCCTTTCTTTTTCTTTTTTTCCTGCTCAGATCTTCGGTAATGAGATCCTCCGGAAACTCATACGTTTCAAGATCTTCAACATTGTAGAGTTCATCAATCGATTTGTTCAGTAAAAAATATCCTTTTTGCTCTCCTTCGACTTTATTGCTGTATTGTCCTGCAAAAATGATGCGGTCATTGAATTCATCATATGCGAGGTGTAAATCCTTCAGAAACTTTTCATCAGTCATCAGCTTGATGTTATAGGCTATTTCAGCATCGGGATAGATGATGATCAGGTTTCCCTTCAGATCATCCCTCTTTGTAAACTTGTCCCTTTCAAATAGGACCATCACTTTTCCGTCATTCGTCACAAGGATCTCCCTGAACTCCCTGTTCATATTGATCCCTTCCACAATAACTTCTTTATACCACATGGTTCGGAGAGAATCGTTGTCCACCACAAGAATATGTAGATTCTCATTCTTACTGATGGTGAAAAACAGGGTTTTACTCCTGTCTTCAGAAAGACTGTACTTGAAGCGCTTCCTCAGATCATTCTTCTTGAATGACTGTATATATGCACTGTCTCTCAAAACAAGTTTTTCATTGTATCGTCTCCCATAAATGTGAAATGAATCCTTTTCGGCAAAACCGTAATAAATCTGGAAAACAGAATCCATACCGACAGTACCCATGGTCAAAACCTTGCGCTTTTCAAATTCGAGGAAGCCTGAGATGGTTAGTTCCATACTACTGTTGTATACATCCACCTCTTTTTCAAAACCCCTGTCGCGATAAAGCACGATTCTGTCATTGATTTTTCCGATCAGATCATAGGCAAAATAATTCCTGATGCTTAGGTCTTCAGATATACTGACTTCCTGGGCCATTACCGGAAACCCCATGGAGACCAAGGTGCCGATGAAGGCAAAAAGATATTTGATATTATGCCTGTTAATAATGGTCAATAATTTTATTTTACATGTTCTTTAAAGTTAAAAATAGTTTCTCAATAAAATCAATAACCAAATGTCGGCAAGAAAGATTATAGAATGTGTGCCTAATTTTAGTGAAGGCCGAAATCCGGACATAATTGAGAAAATTACAGATGCGATAAAAAAAGTGGATGGTGTGACCTTGCTGGATGTCGATCCGGGGAAAGCGACCAATAGAACTGTTGTCACATTTGTCGGCGACCCGGATGCCGTTATTGAAGGCGCTTTCAGGGGCATTGCCAAAGCTGCTGAACTGATCGATATGTCCACACACAGTGGTGAGCATCCCAGGATGGGCGCCACAGATGTTTGCCCTCTTGTTCCCATCGCCAATGTGACGATGGAAGAGGCCGTAGTCTATGCCAAAAAACTTGCCGAACGTGTAGGTACAAAACTCAATATCCCTGTGTTTTTATATGAGGCTGCCGCCAAAACACCACAACGCCAGAACCTGGCCAACATCAGGTCCGGGGAGTACGAAGGATTCTTTAAAAAGATCAAAGACCCTGCATGGGCACCAGACTTTGGTCCATCAGAATTCAGCATTCAGTCTGGCGGCACAGTGATCGGAGCCCGGGATTTCCTGGTCGCCTACAATGTCAACCTGAACACCACATCCGTACGCAGGGCCAATTCTGTAGCCTTCGATATCCGTGAAAAAGGACGTGTCAAAAGGAAAGGACATCCCATAACAGGCACAATTGTACGCAATAAAAAAGGCGAACCCCTGCGCGTACCCGGGAAATTGAAATCCGTGAAAGCTATAGGCTGGTACATCGAAGAATACGGCATTGCCCAAATCTCAATGAACCTGACAAACATCAGTATAACAAATGTACACCAGGCTTTTGAAGCCACACGAACGTCGGCAAACAAACGGGGATTACGCGTGACGGGGTCAGAAATTGTCGGGCTGGTTCCCAAAAAAGTGCTTGTCGATGCCGGCAAGTATTTTCTACGTCAACAGGAACGGTCAGTGGGCATTGACGAGCGTGACATCATCCATATAGCCGTAAAATCCCTTGGGTTGGATGACCTGGGACCCTTTGACCCACAAAAGAAAGTCATTGAATATGTGATGGAAGACAAGGAAACACTGCCGCTTCTGCATGCCTCCCTGAAGGATTTTGCTATCGAGACAGCCTCTGAGAGTCCCGCTCCCGGTGGGGGAAGCATCTCAGCCTATGTTGGCGCGCTTGGCATCTCCCTTGGCACCATGGTCGCCAACCTGTCAGCTCAAAAACGTGGATGGGATGATCAATGGGCCGTTTTTTCAGACGCAGCTGAAGAGGGTCAAAACATCAAGGACGCGCTGCTCAATCTCGTCGATGAGGACACCAATGCATTCAACAGGATCATTGAAGCTGTCAGAATGCCCAAGAAAACAGAAGCAGAAAAGGAAGAACGCCAGGAAGCCATTGCATCAGCTACCCGCAATGCCATCGAAGTGCCTTTGAAAATCATGCAACTCGGATGCGACAGTTTTAAGATGATCAAAAAAATGGCCCAAATAGGCAACCCGGCTTCAGTATCCGATGCCGGTGTTGGTGCCCTTTGTGCCTATACCGCCGTTCATGGCGCTTACCTGAATGTTCGGATCAATTGCGCAGACTTCGGTGATGAACAATA
>JBFKJL010000301.1:0-3440 GCA_041631795.1 Saprospiraceae bacterium
CCGGTGAATTTGAGGATCTCATCAAAGACATTGAAATGCTGCAATACAAGGATGCTGAAGTTCACCGGGTCATCTTTGGATTGGATCCCATCGATGAAGCGGTTTGGGAAGGTGGAAAAGGAGGTCATGAACCGTATGCTTTATCTACAAATTTTAAAAATACAGGAGAATTGATCTCGGATGCGATGAAAAAAGTGGATGAACTCAGGCATAAAGTAGAATTGCAGCGGAATTCCCTGGACACCCTGTATGCCCTCGCGCAAAGCAGGGCGCGAAAATTAGCCTCCATTCCATCAATCAAACCCGTCAGAGAAGACAAACTCAAGAGAAAAATGCGTCACCTCTCCGGTTATGGCATCAGGATCCATCCTGTTCATCACGTTAAGAAATTTCACAAAGGCATAGATTTTACTGCTCCATATGGTACTGCCATCCAGGCGACGGGTGATGGTGTGGTCAAAAGGGTAGAAAACAAATCCAAAGGATATGGCCGCAATGTCATTATTGATCATGGCTTTGGGTACACCTCGCTGTATGCCCACATGGATGAAATTGATGTCAAGGAGGGGGACAAGGTCGTCAAATGCCAAAAGATAGGCACTGTAGGCAGCTCAGGAACGTCTACGGCTCCGCATTTGCATTACGAAGTAAGAATTAACAACAAGCCTGTCAATCCGATTGATTACTGTATGGATGGCCTGACAACAGAGGAATATAGGGATCTTGTGATCAAGGCTTCGATCGAAAATCAGTCTTTGGACTATTAAGACTTAACCTATAATCGTTTAATAACCAGAATTTGAGCCATTTCCCAGGAAATGGCTTTTTATATGCACTCCAAAACTACAGAAGCCATCTCATCTGTCATCGCCTCAATCGTATAACTTCCAGCAAAGGGATCATCTACATCTGCAAAATGCGCTTCGTGCAATGCAATATGGTGCAGATTCTGACACAACCTTATGAATCCGGGATCTGATTGGGAAGTATACTTGTCAATATAAACCAGGTCAGCTCCTGCCATAATGGCCTGGGAAAGCTTACTGGAATAATCTATGAGGCAAACTTCAGGCTGACTGATCTCTCTGTCTTCACGAATGACACCAATGATAAAAAGCGGGCTTGGGCTCCTCCCTTCTCGTTCAACCAACGATTTCCAAATTTTCCGGGCTGATCTGATCAGGGCCAGAGTCCTTATGATATTCTGGTCTATGTCGCATTCCAATCTCAATGCAGGTGGTTCTCCGCGAAAACCCAACTTCACAATACTCGAAAAAAGCGAAATTAGAGAACTTGTCATATCCGGATTATTGGGGACCGTGAATGTCAGGGTGCTTCCACCATATTCTGAAATGGCGACGGACTTCGACTTCACTCTTGAAATGACATGCCTGCCAGGATCAAAACGGGTGCCAAGAAAAGACTTAAATGACTGCAAAGTTTCTTCCTGCCCGAAGTACAAGTCCAGAGAAATCATCTCCAGGTGGACATTTTTGAAAATAGTGGCCCAGGGGGCTGAAGCATTGAAGTGTAACCGTACAGTATCAACACCTTGACTGAGCGACCTCAATATATTGATGTTAAGTTGGGACGGGGCCGAATTTTCAAACCATTGCCCGACATGCCATCTTCTTCTGAATTTGGCCAAATCGGTATGAGTATTCGTCGCCGGATAATCTGTTATAAAAGGGTTATAGCGCACTTTTTTGCCGACATGGGTAAATAACTGTTCCAGATCAGTACGACCAAGCTCCTTCTTAAGCTTTTCAAGCCAATCATGAATTGCCATATCCCTCATATCAGAAGTAATTTGAATTCGGATCCCCGGATTGTGAACTAAAAGTATGGTTTTTCGTTATTTATATTCGTATGCGACACCCGTAAAAAATACTGGTTTGTTCGCAATTTATTTTACAATTTTGCTGACAATTAAGAAAAATGACAGACCATAAATTAATTTACCTAGATAATAATTCGACCACACCCACCGATCCGCGTGTCGTCGAAACAATGATCCCATTTTTTTACAAGTATCATGGAAATGCTGCCAGCAGGAATCATCCCTTCGGATGGCTAGCTGAAGAAGCCGTTGATAACGCACGCAAAAGCATTGCAGAATTGATCAACGCCGATCCGCGCGAAATCATTTTCACTTCTGGGGCTACTGAATCCGATAATCTTGCAATAAAGGGTGTTTTTGAAATGTACAGCCGCAAAGGCAATCATATTATCACACTCAAAACAGAACACAAGGCCGTACTGGATTCATGCAAGAAAATTGAAAAAATGGGTGGCGAGGTGACATATCTCGATGTTGACAAGGATGGGCTGGTCGATCTGGATGACCTTCGCAATGCCATTACGGACAAGACGATCCTAGTTTCTGTAATGTGGGCAAACAATGAAACAGGTGTGATCCAGCCCATGGAAAAAATAGGCCAGATCTGTGCAGAAAAAGGTGTGCTGTTTATGAGTGATGCCACCCAGGCAATCGGTAAAATACCTGTGGATCCAAAAAAGGTTGGCGTTCATTTGATGGCTTTTACAGGTCACAAGATGTATGGTCCCAAAGGTGTTGGTGCGTTATTTGTCAACAGAAAGAACCCGCGCGTTAAGGTCACAGCTCAGATTGATGGGGGCGGCCATGAAAGAGGCATGCGGTCCGGCACATTGAATGTCCCAGGAATTGTCGGGTTTGGCAAAGCCGCTGAACTGGCGACAAAAGAAATGTCCGATGAAGCTGAAAGATTAAGTCGACTCAGAGATAAACTGGAAAGCAACTTGCTTGGAAATCTTGAAGAAGTCTATGTGAATGGGTCAATTGATCATCGTATGCCCCATGTCACAAATCTCTCCTTTAAACATGTTGAAGGAGAAGGTTTGATGATGACTTTTAATCAAAATATTGGTGTATCATCCGGCTCAGCTTGCACATCGGCTTCGCTTGAGCCCTCATATGTCCTTATAGCCCTTGGACTCGGTGATGACCTGGCACATTCCTCTATTCGATTCAGCCTTGGCAGATTTACAACAGAAGAGGAAATAGACTATACGATCAAAGCTGTGACCAAGGGTGTCAATCATATGAGGGATCTCAGCCCAATCTGGGAAATGTACAAAGAAGGTATAGATCTGGAGTCTGTCGAATGGCAGGACCACTAATTTTTTCTTCCAGAAAACTATTCTTATATTATCTTTGTTTAGAATTATAATAAATAAAAATAGATGGCATACTCAGAAAAGTTACTCGATCACTTTAAGAATCCTAAAAACGTAGGAACGCTCGACAAGAATAAGAAAAATGTTGGAACTGGCCTGGTCGGTGCTCCTGAATGTGGCGATGTCATGCGGCTTCAAATCGAAGTGGATGAGGAGTTGAATATTATCAAGGATGCCAAATTTAAAACCTTTGGCTGTGGGTCGGCCATTGCCAGTTCAAG
>JBFKJL010000302.1:0-3437 GCA_041631795.1 Saprospiraceae bacterium
ATTCGGAAAAAAGGGATGCGTCATCAGCCATTCACCTGTGCGCATACTCGGAGAAGAAGACAACCCTGTTGTGATCAGGTCCACTGATGGGTTGAGTGGCAGTTTTACTGTTTTACAGGCAGGAGGCAAATCCTTCCTGCGTGATGTGCGTTTTGAGCATCTCAACACCTTAACTGATGAACACTGGCAACTGACCGGCGGGGTCAATTTTTATGAAAGCGATGTGGATTTGGTACGTGTGTCTTTTCTCGACAGCCAGTGCGAAGACGCAATGACTATTATAAGGTCCTCATTCAGTTTAAATTTTTGTGCTTTCGTCAATACATTTGGCGATGCATTGGATGTTGATTTCAGCTCGGGAACGATTGATAATTCAGTTTTCAGGCAATGTGGGAATGACGCTATGGATATGTCGGGAAGCGTGGTACGCATCGCTGGCTCCAAAATTGATGGTGCCGGAGATAAAGGGGTGAGTGTAGGGGAGCAAAGCCAGGTGACTTTTGAATTTGGTTCCATTTCGGATGCACCTATAGCCATGGCATCCAAGGACCTGTCAAAGCTCAGTGTCAATCATGCAACCATCATCAGATGCAAAACCGGATTTGCGGCCTTCCAGAAAAAACCCGAATTCGGTCCAGCCGAAATCGAATTGTTTGAGTTCACACTCAAGGATGTTGAAAGGCCATTTATGACGGAAGCCGGATCGGCTATTATCAACAATGTGCAGTAAGTTATGGAAATATTGAGAGAACACAGGTATGAGATCAAATACGCCCTGGAACCGTCGGATGTTTATATGCTTCAGCAGATCCTGGTGATTCACCCCTCCCGTTTCAAAAGGTCCTTTCCGGACCGGTGGATCAACAATCTTTATTT
This sequence comes from Saprospiraceae bacterium, assembly GCA_041631795.1. Lineage (GTDB taxonomy): Bacteria > Bacteroidota > Bacteroidia > Chitinophagales > Saprospiraceae > JBFKJL01. The sequence continues at coordinate 877 of JBFKJL010000302.1, forward strand.
TGATACACCCTCATGGCAGTTTTGCCATGAAAACTTATCAGGAGTGTCCAATCGCACGAAGGTCCGATATCGGTGGTATGGAGATCCCCGGAATTTTGATAAAGGCGTTTTGGAATACAAAATAAGACGCAACCAGATCGGAAAAAAAGAACGAGTGACGTTGACAAACATCTCGGATATGATTGTGCTGGAACGGGAAGTCAACAGGCACACCAACGCGGGACATCTTATAGCATGTTTGCAAAACAGGTACCGGCGCAGTTATTTTGAGGACATCACTGGGAAATTCCGGTTGACCATCGATCGGGACCTGACAAACCGTTTGGCGGACAGAATGGTATCAGACATGGTCCACAGTCATTTTTCAGAACACCGTATTATTGTTGAAGTGAAGTTCAATGCAACAGATTACAAAATGTTGGACACATTTTCTGAAGCCTTTCCTTTCCGGGTGACCAAGCACTCAAAGTATGTCACAGGGCTTATGAGCCTGGTGTACGCCTGAAGGTATATTTTAAATTTTAATGAAGAACTTTTAATTGTTTTTTGCGGTTTTTAATATAGCCTTACAAGGCAATACTGAAAACCAATGTGATTTTATTCACAAACCACTTTTTCAGTCCGAATTATATTTGTCCCGTTAATTAATAAAAACTACAAATTATTACAGAATGAAAGTTGATCAAATTTATACAGGATGTTTAGCTCAGGGAGCATATTATATTGTCTCTGATGGTGAAGCGGCCATCATCGATCCACTGAGAGAAGTTCAGCCATATCTTGACAAACTGGACAAGGATGGTGTTACGCTGAAATATATTTTTGAAACACATTTCCATGCTGACTTTGTCAGCGGTCACGTGACCCTGTCTTCAAAGACCGGCGCACCGATTGTTTTTGGTCCTACGGCCAAGACGGGTTTTGAAGCTATCGTCGCTGAAGACGGCCAGGAATTCAAGATTGGCAAAGCGGTGATAAAGGTCCTTCATACGCCAGGACACACGATGGAAAGTACCACGTATCTTTTAAAGGATGAGAATGGTAAAGATCACGCCATATTTTCTGGTGACACATTATTCCTTGGGGATGTGGGCCGTCCCGACCTTGCCCAAAAATCCGGGGAAATCACTATGGAAGACCTGGCAGGGTGGCTGTATGACAGCCTGAGGAATAAGATCATGCCATTGGCAGACGAGGTTATTGTTTACCCGGGGCATGGTGCCGGATCTGCCTGCGGGAAGAACATGATGGAAGAAACAGTCGATACGCTTGGACATCAAAAAGAAATGAACTATGCCTTGCGCGCTGATATGACCAGGGATGAGTTCATTAAAGAAGTCACTGACGGATTGCTGCCTCCACCATCATATTTTGCTAAAAATGCCGCAATGAACAAAGGCGGCTATCAAAGCATAGATGATGTGCTGGAAAGAGGCAACGTCTCACTGAACGTGGATTCTTTCAAACTCATCGCTGAAGATGACGATGTCCTCATCCTCGATACAAGGAACAAGGAGAGTTTTGCTGAAAAGCACATTCCCGGTTCCATTTATATCGGACTTGATGGCAGTTTTGCACCATGGGTTGGCGCAATGATTCCCGATATGAATCAAAAGATTTTATTTATTGCACCGGAAGGTCGCGAGGAGGAAGTAGTCACAAGACTGGCCCGTGTGGGTTATGACAACAGTCTCGGCTATCTGAAAGGAGGTGTGGATGCATGGGAAGATGCAGGTGAGGAAATTGATACTGTGGAATCAATTTTTCCAAAAGAGTATGAAAAACGCATCAGCGAGGAAAAGATCGTTGTCGATGTCAGGAAACCCACGGAATTTCTTTCACAACACCAGGAGAATGCCACCAATATTCCACTGGACTATATCAACAGCAACATGAACAAGCTGGATAAGAGCAAGGGGTATTTCCTCTACTGCAGGTCCGGTTACAGGTCCATGATTGCCGCCTCCATTTTGAAAGCGAGGGGATTCCACAACCTCGTCAATATTGATGAAGGATTTGAAGGCATTGTCAATGATACGGACATTAAAGTAACGGCTTATACATGTCCGACAGAAATACCTCAGGAAAAACTGGAAACAGCATTAGCTGAAGTGATGTAATAATTAATATATATTTACAAGGCAGGGTAGAATTATCCTGCCTTTTTTTATTCATAATAGCACAGTCATGATAGAGTTTATCAGTCAGCCCTGGCATTGGGCCGTTTCAGGTCTCATGATCACTTTTACGATGTTCCTTTTGATATTCATGGGACAGAAATTTGGTGTTTCATCTTCTTTCAGGGCCATGTGCTCGGCAGTGGGAGGTGGGAAGACCTGTAGTTATCTCGATTATAATTGGAAATCCCACGGATGGTTGTTGTGGTTTGTGGCCGGTTCCATTCTCGGTGGCGCCATAGCGGTAGATTATTTTGCCAGCCCGTTGCCGGTACAGATCTCCCAGGCGACGCTAAATGATCTTTCGGCCCTGGGTGTGGGTGCACCTGCTGTCGCTTTATTGCCGACAGATGTTTTTAACTTTGAAAATCTCAAAACAGGGCA
>JBFKJL010000303.1:0-3435 GCA_041631795.1 Saprospiraceae bacterium
GGGTCACACTCACTGTCAATGGCCAGGATATCGCCAAGAATTTTGACATCCTCAAGGATCCCAGGCTGTCCTGCTCGGACAGGGACCTTGTCGCCCAATACGATTTCATCAAGTCAGTCAATGCCAAAGTCTCTGAAGCCCATGAAGCCATTATTGAAATACGCAGCCTTAGAGATCAGATGCAGGCATTCACAGAAAAACATGACAATGAAGCGATCAAGGCCAGCATTGAAGTCATTGACTCGTCCATGACGCTGATCGAAAACGAACTCTACCAGACCAGGAACCGGAGTCGCCAGGACCCTCTTAATTTCCCCATCAAGCTGACCAATAAACTGGCACATCTGAATGGACTCATTCAAATGAGTGACGGGCCACCAACCCGACAGATGATCGAGGTCAGGGATGTGCTTATTGAGGCCATAGAGAAACAGATTTCTGCGTTCGAAAGAATTAAAACAAATGACATCAGCGCCCTGAACGCGCTCATTAAGGAGCAGGTTACCGAATTTATTAAAACCAATTAAACCTGGACAAAGCAGGCACAATTGTCCTTATTGATCTTTGGTGAAAAGTCACCCCAGGTGGTTGTCCAGGAATGCTTTGCTCACGGCGTAGATCTCATCGATGCGCTTCGTCTCAAAGGTGCCAAACTGCCCAAGAGGAAAGATAACAGTGTGATCCGTTTGCTCGAACTTGTATTGATTGGCGGCATGCAAGAGGAGATTGTTCGCATGATTGGACACCTTTAAAATGGAACTCAGGTCTTCTTTTGTTTTTATTGCCGGCTCAAAAACGTAACTGCCCAGAAGAGGCAATTCAGAGTGTACAAAGGGCAGAATTGGAAAATTATCCATGATCCCCCCATCGGAATACAGCTCTCCATTGACCTCAACAGGCGTAAAGACCGCAGGAACGGCACATGAAGCAAGGAGGGGCTTGATCAGGTGGCCTTCGTTAAAGTACACTGATGCTCCGCGCTCGATGTTTGTGGCCACTATGGTCAATGGCAATTCCAGTGTTTCAAATGAATGCTTGACAAATGATTCTATGACCTCTTCATATTTACTCGAATCAAAGATGCCGGCCTTCAACGGGTTCAACCAGGTGTACCTGAAGATTGGGGTCGCCTTGAAGAATTCAAGGATAGCTCCCGGACGCATGCCCGAAGCATACAGAGCTCCCACAAGCGCTCCGGCGCTGCTGCCAGATAGCGCATTGATTTGGATATCCAGTTCTTCCAACTTCTCCAGGTAGGCAATGTGACCTGCACCGCGTACGCCGCCTCCGCTGAGAACAACGTTAACCTTCTCCTTTCTGTTGAACTTATGAAGCATACGGAAAATTTATGGCATCCATTGGCCTGAAATACAAACCAATTTTTCCGCAAAGGTAAAGCCTTTTGGCAGGATATCCTGAACTCGATGCAGTTGTTGGCGGGGACGCCAACGATAACAGCGAGGTGTTCCTGTTGGCGTCCTCGCCAACAGGGCTTGTGGTCTTTAGAGGAATCACAGGTGCGGGTTTAAACCCGCACCTGTGGATGACCCGCACCTGTGGATGACCCGCACCTGTGGACGACCCGCACCTGCCTACAAACCAAAGGCATAGTAATATTGCCCAGGCAGGTCGTCGTACACGCCTTCCAGCATTACCCCACCCTTCTTGCCTTCAAGGGCTTTTGATAGTGCTTCTGTGGAAGTTACTTTTTTGCCATCAACACGGGTGATGATAAAACCTTCACGCATTTGCGTGTACTTCCTGATCTTTCCGGGATACAGTTTGACCACCCTGACACCACCATGGATATTGAGCTTTTTAGCCAGCTGGACATCAATATCCTGGAATTCGGCTCCAAGGACTTTAAGCATTTCACGATCTCCTTTTTCCGCAAGATCAATATTGCCATCCCTGTTTTTCAGGGTCACATCTAAGGTCATTTCCTTGTCGCCACGTAAAATAGTGAGATCTACCTTCTCGCCTGGCCTGAAACGCGCGATCATTCCCTGAAGTTCAGGTGTGGTTTTAATCTCAACACCATTGACTGCAGTGATCACGTCTCCGGACTTAACACCGGCACTTGCCGCAGCACTATTGTCCAAAAGACTATCGACCAATACACCTTGAGTGACCCTCAGGTCTTTGTCCCTGGCAAGATTACCATCAATTGTCCGGATCATCACGCCTAAGACACCACGCTGAACAACCCCGTATTTCAGGAGGTCTTCAACCACCTTGTTGACGATGTTGGCCGGAACGGCAAAACCATAACCCGCATATGCTCCTGTTGGGCTCGCAATCGCCGTATTGATACCCACGAGACCTCCATTGAGATTCACAAGGGCGCCGCCGCTGTTTCCGGGATTGATCGCAGCATCGGTCTGAATAAAATTTTCAATGGCATACTTATCCTTCAGGATATTGATATTTCTTCCCTTGGCACTGACTATTCCGGCAGTCACCGTGGAGTTCAAACCCATTGGGTTTCCAACGGCCAATACCCACTCACCAATCTTGACATTGTCTGAATCGACAAGAGGCAATGGTGACAAGTCTTTTTCTTTGATCTGCAAAAGGGCAAGGTCGGTTGACGGATCTGTCCCGATAATCATGGCTTTATAGGTCCGGTTGTCATGTAATGTGACTTCAATATCGTCCGCTTCAGCTATAACGTGATTATTTGTGACAATATATCCGTTTTCATTGATGATCACACCGGAACCCGTCCCGACACGGGTGGGAGGCTTCATTTTCTCCGACCTGTCATTCTTTTGACCGCGATGATCAAATTTGAGGCCGGGCCCGAAAAATTCCTGGAAATTATCATCGAAAAAATCCCTGAAAGGATCTGGGAGGGATCTGTACTCAAAATTTCGGGAATTACCCTCAAAAACATGCGTGGATTTAATGTGCACCACACTGGCTAGTACATCCTCAGCAACCTCTGTAAAATTATCAGGGACTGAAGTTAATTCTACAGGATTCGAAATGGTTTTCGCATCCTGTGATGATATGTGGTGAATAGCAATGGGCTGGTCTTCTGTTTTGAAATTATCGTAGATGAAAAGGCTTGATAGGCTCACAGCGAAAGCTATCAAACCTGAAAAAACAAAGGTCTTTTTCATTTTTGATAGTTTTAATTCAAAATAAGGTGGGAATTAAAATTCCCACCAAATCAACTTATTTGATCTTAATCAACCGGGCAGGTTTTTCTTTAGCCTCCTCCTTCTTAGGCAAGAGGATCTTGAGAATACCATCTTCGTACTTTGCTTCAACTTTTGCGTCATTGACAATCCTGTCACTGAAATTGAATGCACGTCTGAAAGAGCGATAGCTGAATTCCCTTCTTGTGAAATTGTCATTTTCGGCATTTTCAGCCTTATCTTCCATCTCACACTTGATGGTCAGCACATTCTTGTGCAGCTCGATCTGAAA
>JBFKJL010000304.1:0-3431 GCA_041631795.1 Saprospiraceae bacterium
AAAGCAGGACGGGTGATCGCTGTGGATATTGATCCAGAGATGCTGCGTGTTTTGAACGGATTCAAAAAATCCTTACGCCCTGCCCTACAAGAAAACCTCGATGTCCGATTGGCCACGCCAGATGATCCCAATTTACAACCCAATGAAGTTGATATCATCCTCATTGTCAACACTGTAGCTTTCATTTCAGATCGAGTTCAATATTTTGAAAATCTCAAGAAATATCTCAAATCCGGCGGTAAAATTGTCATCGTGGATTTTAAAATAAAAAGGATCCCCCTGGTCAGTGCCCCACCCTATTCTGATCGTGTGTATTTGCATATTATTGAAGAGCAACTGGATTCTTCGGGGTATCTCCAGATCGAAACGGACGACACTTCACTCGATTATCAATACCTTGTCTTCGCACAAGCCCCTTAATCCTTAAGGATCAAGGCTTCGCGTTCGGGTCCCGTTGATATCATGACAACGGGCACTTCAAGGTAATTTTCGATGAATTCAAGGTAGTGGATCACTGGGTCTGGAAGGTCTTTAAAAAGGCTAATCTTGTTAATATCTGACATCCATCCATTCACCTGGTTGTAAATGAGGTCATCCTTCTGAATATCACCCAGGTCAAAAGGAAAGTCTGTGGTCGGATGTCCTTTCACATTATATGCTGTACAGCATTTTATCGTCTTGAATGTATTGAGTATATCCATTTTTGTCACACACAGGGCATCGACGCCATTCAGCATCACTGTGTATTTCAATTGTACGAGATCGAGCCAGCCTGTTCTTCTTGGTCTGCCGGTTGTCGCGCCAAATTCTTTTCCCACGGACCTGAGTTCTTCGCCGGTCTCATCCTCCAGTTCTGTCGGAAAGGGTCCGCTGCCCACCCTGGTACAATAGGACTTTGTAATCCCATACACCTTCCCAATTCTCTTGGGTGAGATCCCCAAACCGCTGCAAACACCTGAGGAAAGGGTATTTGACGAGGTCACATACGGATAAGTGCCATAATCGATGTCCAGCATCGAGCCCTGGGCCCCTTCTGCGAGGACGCGTCGTCCGTTTTTCAATTCAGCATCCAGGAATAAAGCGTTATCGATGACTTCCAACTGGTCCAGTGTCTTAAGACTTTCAAACCACAGATCTTCTTCCCGGTCCAGATCGAAGTCAATATCCGGATATATTGAAGCAAGTTGTTTATGTTTAACTTTGAGGGCTTCATACTTCTGCATGAAGGATGGCGTCTTGAGATCTCCGATCCTGAGGCCGTTTCTTCCAGTTTTATCCATATATGTGGGTCCGATGCCACGTAATGTGGAGCCAATTTTTTCACTGCCTTTATAGGCCTCACTGGCTGCATCAAGATACCTGTGCGTCGGTAAAATAAGATGGGCTTTTTGTGCAAGAAGGATATTGGACGTTCCAACCCCGGCATCTTTAAGTTTCCTGATTTCCTTTGCCAATACGATTGGATCCACAACGACGCCATTGCCGATAACGTTGATGACATTTTTCCTGAAAACACCTGAAGGAATGGTGTGCAGGACGTGTTTTACTCCGTTGATCACCAGGGTGTGCCCGGCATTGGGGCCACCCTGAAATCGACAAATGACATCATAGTTATCAGCCAAAGAGTCAACAATCTTACCTTTCCCTTCGTCCCCCCATTGAAGGCCCAATAAAACGTCTACAAGCATGCTAGTCAGTTAGAAGATTGGTAAAGAGCAAAAATAGGAAAACCGCGACATATTTTATTATTTTTAATACATAATAAGAATATCACTCTTCTTCCCCCATTTGATGGTCGTCGTGCAGCTGATCAAACAGGCTGTTCAGCCGGTACATTTCATCCAGGGTGTCATCGAGGTAAAAGTCGATACCGGGAATACGCCTGACGTGGTTACGGATCCTCCTTGCCAGGTTTTGCTTGAGACCACGTTTATTTTCATTCAGCCCTAAGACCACGGTGGGTTTGTCATTGGCATTGAATACGCTGACATAGATTTTTGCCAGGCCCAGGTCTGGGGACATTTTCACTTTTGTCACGGTGACAAAGGCATTGCCATAGATGTACCGGCCCTCATCGAAAAGGACGTTTCCGAAGTGTCTTTTGATCAATTCAGCAACTTGTTTTTGTCTTTTTGTCTCTGTTTTCATACACTTTATTACGAAACAAGAAATATAATTATTTTGAACCTCAATTTCTAAGAAAATTTATTGAGCCAGAATCTACATAGCAGCCTTGATCAGCCTCTCATCTATCTTAAGGGTGTCGGACCTGCACGGGCGAAAGCTGTCGAGGAAGAATTAAAAGTGAGAACAATTCGCGAACTCCTCTTTCACTTTCCGTTCCGCTATGTGGATAAAACCAGTTTTACTTTGATCAAGGATGTGGTTCACGATCAAAATGTTTTGCTCAGGGGGAAGATCATTTCAAAAAACATTGTCAAAACGCGTAAAAGACCCTTGATGAAAGCCATCCTCAAGGATACCACGGGGTTCATTGAGTTGTTATGGTTCCAGGGGATCAAATGGATGGACAAACTTGTTCTTGAGAATACAGAGTACATTGCCTATGGCAAGGTCACACGTTTTAAAGGTGGTTTTTCGATGGCACATCCGGAAATGGAGCGATCGGACAAATTAAATCCATCCGATCTGACCAAAATGGATCCAGTTTATCCCAGTACCGAAAAGCTGAATAAAATGGGTTTTGACATGCGCAAGCGTCGTCATATTATCAAAAACGCCCTTGCCAACATAACAGAAAGGGATATCCCGGAAATATTGCCGGATTATTTGCTTCAGCGCCTGCGTCTTGTTTCCCGAATATCGGCGATCAAACATATCCATTTTCCTCCCGATGAGCGGGCGTTAACCGAGGCTAGAAAGCGATTGATTTTTGAAGAGGTTTTCTTTTTTCAATTGCGTTTACTATACAACAAGGAAATTCGAAAGGTCAAGTACAAGGGTTTTCCTTTTGATTCAGTGGGCACGTATTTTAACAGGTATTATTCTGAAAAGCTCCCCTTTGAATTGACCAAAGCCCAGAAGCGCGTGATGAAAGAAATCCGCAGGGATGTGGGCAGTGGCCGGCAGATGAATCGCCTGCTTCAGGGTGATGTGGGTAGCGGCAAGACGGTTGTCGCAGTCATGACAGCCCTCATTGCTTTGGATAATGATTTCCAGACCGTGATCATGGCTCCGACAGAAATCCTGGCACAACAACATTACCAGTCCGTCCAGGAGCATCTTTCTGGACTAGGTATTCGGGTGGCATTTCTTTCCGGCAGTATTAAAGGCAAAACCCGAAAGGAAATCTTGCGATTTCTCAAAACAGGAGACATTCATATCCTCATTGGCACTCATGCTGTTCTTGAAGATCCTGTCCAGTTTCAGAATTTAGGCCTTGCAATCATTGACGAGCAGCATCGTTTTGG
>JBFKJL010000305.1:0-3430 GCA_041631795.1 Saprospiraceae bacterium
CATTGTGCGTGGAGGAGGTATCCCATCGTGCGTGTTTTTCGTTGTCGGTATTTTTCCTGAAATCTTTCCAGTTGAAATAACAACAGTTTTTGTCCTGAAATAATTCAGCCAGATCCATCGCGGTAATGATAGTTGGTGAAGTTTTATTCAGAATAAAACGGGTCATTGGCAATTGACAATATTGATATTCAATGTTTTATTGAGTAAGACCTCGAATCCAGGAAGCAGAATCACCTGTTGTTCCGCATTAAATGTTACCGGAGAATTGTTGATCGTCCCATTGGACTGGATCACTTTGGCGTCATCATAAATACCACTGCTGATGGGATTATTGACATTCAGGTAATCATAGTCGCAATCTGAAGGACAACCTTCATCAATAACTGTATCGCAATCATTGTCCAGGCCATCACAAATCTCATTCGCACCTGGATAACACAAGCCACAGTTGTCGTTGCAATCCGTATTATTGAGGACGTATCCCTGAGGCTGGGTGCAGGCCACTAAAGCCGAAAGTGGATTTCCATAACTGTCACCGTCGTTATCAGCAAAGTACATATTGGTGGAACCAGTCAGATCAGGGTCGTTGCCATCGACAAGGCCGTCGCAGTCATTGTCCTGGCCGTCGCAAATTTCGATGTTCCCGGGGTAATTATTGGCATCATTGTCATCACAATCTGTATTGTCGAGTACGTAGCCGGACGGCTGGGTGCAGCCATCCAATGGATTGTTTATGTCACCAAACGAATCTCCATCCAGATCCCTGTAGTATGTGGTCACCGAACAGGGAATAATCGATATTGTGAAATCAAATCCTTCGCTCGACCATCGGTCGTCCCATTCAAGCCAAATATCCACCCCGGCAAAAACATTGATGCCTGTAACTTCTGATGCCACATTGCCCAATCCTGGTCCTGCATAACAGTCGTCATCAGAGGAGGCGATCAAATTTAATAAGGTACAGGTTCCGGAATAGACCCAAAGATTGGTATTTACATTCTGGTTGCATGATGAGATTTCAAGCGTTCCGGAAATTGGAGGGGTGAACCTGTATATGACGGAGTTTTGTGCCGGAGGCTGCAACGCAAAATTAACGCATGGAATGGCTGGAATAGAGTATGTTCCAGTCGCAGTAAGGTTTTCAAGTTCACTGCAATATGAATATGAGTAATATTCAAGGCTGAACCAAAAGCCAGAATTTGACCATTTATTATCCCATTCGATTAATACTGGTACATCCTTGGTAACCGGTACACTCCAAAGGCCTGCGGCCCAGGCAGATGAACCCGAAGTCATTTGACAGGCATCATCGTTACTGGCCAGCAAATTAAGGGCTCCACAACTTCCAGTGTACAAGTACAGGTTTGTGTCTGTGCCACCCAGGCAAGAATATATATTTATGTATCCTGTAAAGGGTGGGGTATAGGTGTACCACACGGCATGGGTTGCATCGGTATGTGTTGCCCCTCCTCCCTGGTCTGGTCCGGGTGACCAGTATTGTCCGCAATCAATAGGTAGTGCTGTTGAACATGTGTAATTTAAATAGCCAGTGGTAATTGTGACTACATTGGAATAATGATCAGGATCATCATTTGAAGCCTTTACCCTGTAGTAATAGGTTGTGTTTGAACCAATATTGAAATCATCAACTACAGTGTTGACATTTGAGGCTACACCACTTCCAGGTACGGGTTCAAAGTTTACACCATCTGTTGATCGTTCAATAAGAAAACCGGTTTCATTTGAAGAATTATCTATCCAGTTCAATGTGACAAACGATCCTCCGAAACTTGCAGTCAAGCCTGAAGGATCAGCTACAATGTTAGGTGCGGCACCATCGATATCGTAAGCGGTGTGGGATAAACGGGCGGACAAGCCAGCGTTAATCCTTGTGTATTGACCCGAAGTAAACAAGGTGCCTCCGCACCAATCCGGATAATAGGACATTATATTGTCCACATCGGGATTGTAAGGGTTGCCGTAAATATCCGTACCTCCGCTGTTGTACACACAATTAATGTCCACAGTGCCTTCAGGGTCAGCGGCTGTATCGCAGAGAAGATCCCCGGCAGTTGTGCAATTGGATTGAGGGCCACTTCTGGGTACATGTTCCGCATTTGGATCATTTGGTCCGTTTTCGGTTCCCTCAAATGTGTGGTACAGGTTCAAATGATGGCCAAATTCATGGACAAAAGTCTCCCAATATCCGCCACCTGCACAATCTTTATCCATAAAAACTCTGATTGAATATGCCGCATTTGCGGGATAATAAGCAAGACCGCAGGCTGAACCAATACTGGTTCCTGAAATCGAGTTGACCCAAAAAACATTGACAGCATCATTAATCTGATTGGGGTCGCATAACGCAGATTCTTCTTGTGAAAAATCAAAATCATATAAATTGGAGTCATCTATATAATTGATGCTTTTGATAAACCATTCAATTTGTTGTGGCAGCATGGCATAATTGAGATTGGACAGTTCATGGTTAATGACATCCATTGTAACGCCTCCGGTTCCATTGGTATGCCTTACAATATGCACACGCATCGGTAATTGTGTAAATCCATTGTTTTTCTGTCTTAAAGAATATGCCCCAAGGTCTTTTATATTCTGTTTGTAGGATGGGGATATGGTCCCGCAGGGCAAGTCTTTTATTTTTTTATTATTTGATCCTACAATTCGGCTATTCATATCTTGACCACAAACTGAGGAAAGGAAGAAGAAAATCGCCAGGAAAGCTGACAGTCTAGGTAGATTTATCATATTTCAAGTATTATTAAAGTGAGAGATAAAAATTGATGTTTCACTCAATCAATTTTAATCAAGATTTCAACTGAAAAAGTCAATGCACTTTAGCATCCTAATGACTCGTATAGGATAAGATTTTTACACCCCCGATTTCTCCTGAATGCTTTGAGCTATTTTCTTGACAACTTCCTTGGCTGCATCATCGATGTGTTTTTTGTCCACACCATGTTTGGAATTTCCACGAGGCCGGCCTTTGACACTGATGGATGACTCTTCTGTAATCACAGAAACAAGTTTCCCGGTTGTCACATCAACCAGTTTTACTGTTAAGGTCAGATCCACATTTTGATTGTTGACATACATGGTGCGCGGGCCAACCCTGACCCTGACATTGTCAAAATCTGAGGAAAATCCACTGATCTTTCCCAGGACAAAATAGTCCACCCCTTTTAATGCCCCGAAATCATATTCCTTGTCTGTCATGCCGGCATAACTAAGGGTCTGTTCATCAATCAAAACATCAAGGCGAGCCCTTTCTACAATTTCAAACATGCCAAGTTCAAACAGTTCAGCCTCAAGAAGTGTAGGGATTTTTTCGACCAGCCCCGAACCACTAAAATCATACCTGTAGGCCATATCTAAGGGCACTTCGAATGGAGAAATGGCTATGGTCTTTTTC
>JBFKJL010000306.1:0-3420 GCA_041631795.1 Saprospiraceae bacterium
ATTCTCACCGTGAAAGAAAAACAGAATAAATAAAAAACCATTCCGCTCTTAGAACTCTGAACTCAGAACTCATCAGAACTCAGAACTCATCAGAACTCAGAACTCAGAACTCTGAACTCAGAACTCATCAGAACTCTAATAAATGTGTATTTTTACCATATGAAAAAGCACCTCATCGCTCCTTCTATACTTGCAGCCGATTTCGGGCATCTTGCTGATGCCGTCAATTTTATCAATAACAGCGCTGCCGATTGGATCCATGTCGATGTCATGGACGGCCGTTTTGTCCCGAATATCTCTTTTGGGCCGCCTGTTATTAAAGCCATACAGAAGCATGCAGAAAAGCCGCTCGATGTCCACCTGATGATCGAAGAACCGGAAAAATTTGTACAATCCTTCCGGGATTGCGGTGCGGATGTGATTACAGTCCACGAAGAAGCCACCCACCATCTGCACAGGCTCATATATCAAATCAAGGACACAGGTGCTCAAGCCGGCGTGTCGATCAATCCACACACACCGGAATCGAACCTATACAATGTCCTGGAAGACCTGGACCTGGTTTTAGTGATGTCTGTCAACCCTGGTTTTGGGGGACAGAAGTTTATTTACCGGTCGCTTGAGAAAATCCGGAATTTGAGAAAAGAGATCGACAGGAGAAACCTGGATGTGCTGATCGAAGTAGATGGCGGCATCGGGCTGCAAAATGCAGAAGCCTTGCTCCAGGCTGGCGCGGATGTCCTCGTCGCGGGAAGCAGTGTTTTCAAGTCGGACGACCCCATGGAAACCGTTCAAAAACTGAAATCCATTTCGATCAACAATTTCGCAATATAAGCGGCGTTTAAAATAGGCTATGACGCGACTCCTTTTTCCATGTGCACTTGTGTTGCTGTTCACATGTGGGCTTCAAAGTCAAAATGAGGCTACAGTCTTTGGGCTTGTCAGGGATATCGACACAAAGGTGCCCATTGAGTTTGCCACCGTATATATCAAGGGAAGTGCCGTGTCTGCCGAATCGAACAATTACGGTGAATACACCCTTCCTGTGCCCCCGGGCGCCCCACAGGTTCTTGTTTTTTCGCGATTGGGATACCGTGAGACTGAAGTGGAGGTCCGGGCCATCCCTTCAGGCAAAAAACGAAATATCAATATATTCATGGTACCTGAGGCATCCGATGTCGAAGTGATCATCCGGGCGAGCCGAATTGAGGATGTCGGCATGGTCACCGAGGAAGTCACCGAGCTGAAAAAACTGCCTACGGCCAGCGGCAATTTTGAATCCATCCTGCCGCATATCGCCCTGGGTACATCTGCCGGCAGTGGGGGAGAGTTGAGCGCCCAGTATAATGTCAGAGGGGGCAATTACGACGAAAATTTGATTTATGTCAATGACTTTGAGATATTCCGACCCCAGCTGATTCGCACAGGGCAACAGGAGGGGCTGACATTTCCCAACATCGATCTGATCCGGGATATTTCGTTTTCGTCAGGTGGCTTTGAATCGCGCTATGGCGATAAAATGTCATCGGTCCTGGACATCCACTACAAACGTCCCGAGACCTTCCAGTCCTCGGTGGCAGTCAATTTCCTGGGGGCATCAGCCCACGTCGAGGGCAGCAAAAGGATCGGGGCCAATTCCTATAATAAGTTGAGATACCTCGTTGGTGCCCGGTACAAAACGACCAGGTACCTTTTGGGCTCACTGGACGTGGATGGGGAGTATGCGCCAGACTTTACGGACTTCCAGACCTTCCTCACTTATGATATCACACGCAATCTTCAACTGGGCTTCCTGGGGAATTACAACAGGAGCAAGTACAACTTTGTCCCCCGGTCCCGGACTACGGCGACGGGCCTTATTGACTTTTCGCTGCAATTGACCTCGCTCTTTGAAGGTCGCGAAGCCGATGTCTTTACCAATGGCATGGGCGGTGTGTCGCTGACCTACATCCCGGAGCGGGAGCGCAATCCCATTTTCCTGAAGTGGATGGCCAGTGGCTATGGCAGCGAGGAAAGTGAAACCTTTGACATCCTGGGTTATTACAGCCTCAGCCAGATCGAGACAAGCCTTGAGGGCGAAGGGGCGGTCCAGGAAGTGGCTGTCCTGGGCACAGGCACACAGCACATCTTTGCACGTAATAAATTGTACAGCACGATCTTCAATACAGAATTACGCGGCGGCATAGAATTGCAATCTTCGCAAAACGACAACAACCATTTCCTGCAATGGGGTGTAAAATACCAATCGGAAGAGATCGATGACCGCCTGAATGAGTGGGAGAGACTGGACTCCGCCGGTTATTCGCTGCCGTACAATGAAGAAGAAGTCCTCCTCTACAATGTGATCAAATCAGAGAATACGTTGACCTCAAGTCGTGTACAGGCTTACTTCCAGGATGCCTGGTCAGTGACTGCCCCCAACCGTTATGAACTTCGACTCACAGGCGGCGTTCGCGCCAATTACTGGTCACTGAACAGCCAACTGGCCATCAGCCCGCGTTTCCAGATGTTTTACCGCCCGCTCAAGATCAATCCCGATATCACATTCAAACTTTCCGGGGGCCTTTATTACCAGCCACCTTTCTACAGGGAGTTGCGCCGCCCGGATGGATCCGTGAACACAGATCTCGAGGCACAAAGATCTCTGCATGTTGTCGCCGGTTTGAGTTACGATTTTCCCTGGGAGAAAATTTCACGGAAGAAGTTTCGCTTGATAGGGGAGGTGTACTACAAGAAACTGAACAACCTGGTGTCTTATGAGATCGACAACGTCCGCATCCGATATTCCGGTGAAAATGACGCCTCAGGTCATGTCGTCGGCCTTGATATGCGGATCAACGGAGAGTTTGTGCCTGGCGCGGAATCCTGGCTCAATGTGTCTGTCCTGCAGGCAAGGGAAAGCCTGGATGGTATAACGCACATGAAAAGAGAAGTTGGCGCATCAGAAGCATTTGACGTCAGTTCTGTGCCCAGGCCGTCCGACCGGACGGTCAATGTCTCCCTCTTTTTCCAGGACTACCTGCCCAAGAATAAGGACTTCAAGATGCAGCTCAACCTGAACTTTGGATCGGGTCTGCCTTTTGGTCTCAAGGACAACAACACGGTCTTCCGGAACACGTACCGCTTCAAGAGCTACCAGCGCGTCGATATCGGCTTTTCCTATGTTCTCTGGGATGAATCGAAAAGGGCTTCCAAACCCTTTCACGCTTTCCGGTTTGCCCGCCAGGCCAGTATCAGCTTTGAAGTCTTTAACCTCCTCGATGTCGCGAATGTGGCCGCCAACACATGGATCAAAACCATCGGCAATGCCCAATATGCCATTCCGAATTTTCTGACCTCAAGGCGGATAAATCTGAGGTTTAAGATAGACATTTGACAATGATCAATGATCAATGATCAATGATCAATGAATAATGAACA
>JBFKJL010000307.1:0-3395 GCA_041631795.1 Saprospiraceae bacterium
ATGTAAGGCGCCCATCCATAATGTGTATAACCAATAAAGAGGAATGATGATTGGAATGAGCTGCTTTTGTAGCCAAAAGATTCTCCGGCTTCACTGATGCCCAGGCGCATTCCGAACCATTTTGAAGCATCGTGGCTGTAATGCATATCAAATTCTATGAAAGCATAAACATCGCTGTGTGGATGTTTTACGGTACCGGTGCAAAACCATGTGCAAGGACGCGTCGCATCAAAACCGTGATCAATCAAACCATCTTCAATTCCTTTCCATAAACCCCAGGCTGGATATCCTGTCGTGATGCCAATTCCAATTTTCCTGGTCAATACAAACTCTTGTGCGCAGGTCGTGTTCAGAAAAATCATTGCACACAGGACAGCAACAGTACTTCCGGTAAGGTCATTCATCGGTTACATTTTAAAGAAAGGTCATTCACTACATGCCTAAAGTCAAGGATGTCGGTCATCAACCCCGGAAATTCCAGTCATTTTCAATTCATAGCAGATGCTGGATCATGACTACTATGGAGAGTTGCGGCCAAATTCAAGCTCGATCAATTCTGGTTTGACACCGTTATGGAGGACAATGAACAGTTTGTCATACGTGTCATGGTGGAGGGCATTGAGTGACGGCTTGTAGCCCAACGCATTGATCAAAGCAGGTGTGGAGTTGGAATGACCAGAAACCATTACAGTGGACCCGGTGTGATCATGGAGAATCGTCATTGCCAGGTCTTCAAGCCGGCCCGGATCATAGATCACCATTTCGAGACCCAGCTTTTCAGCAATTGGTCCAATTGTTTGTTGCGTCCGATACCTGTCAGAGGCAAAGAGCGCATCAAATTTGATCGATGACAGGACCCTGGCGAGATCGGCTGATCGCTCCAGCCCTTCGGCATTGAGTGTATCGATATCGCCGTTTCTTTCAGCGTGGCGGACCAGGTATATCGTCGTCAGGTCTGCAGGTTTTTGATATTGGATACAGGAGAGTATTCCGAGAATTGTAAAAATGAGTAGGGAGGTGGCGATAGTTTTCATTGTATGAAAATAGCAAATTGACGGTGTGATACACCTATATTTGGTGTGATTCAAATGATTTTATACTATGAGGACAATTAATTGGATGATTCTTTTAACAGGAGCGATCAGTCTTTTATGGTCGTGCCAAAACGCAACAAAAACCACTGAGAATACTCCACCGGGGACTGCGGTATCATTCGACTTGGATGGAGCCAATAACCTGGCGGCATTGCCCATAGCTTGCATTCAAACCGAATACCCGAATAAACTGGGGCAGGTCTTGGGCAAGCCTGAAGATTTGGGTGAGCCCAGCGATCTGCACCCTGCTTTCTATGGGTGCTTTGACTGGCATTCCGCTGTGCATGGACACTGGTCCCTGGTCTACCTGCTTAAACATTTCCCGGATTTGGACAGTGCAGCTGTGATCAAACGGATGTTAATGGAAAACATCAATCAGGAAAATATTGCCATGGAAGTGGCGTATTTTGAAGGAGAGCACAATAAAACATTTGAGAGAACCTATGGATGGGCGTGGGTCATGAAATTAGCGGAAGAACTTGAAACCTGGGATGATCCGCTGGCTACTGAATTATCCACAGCCTTAAAACCGCTCGTCAATCTCCTCGTGGACCGGTACATGGATTTCTTGCCCAAATTGCTGTACCCGATCAGGGTAGGTGAGCACACGAATACAGCCTTTGGGGTCGCATTTGCATGGGATTATGCAAATTATAGCGGTCTTGATTCGCTCAAAAGCCTGATAGAACTGCGTTCGCGTTTTTTTTATCTCAGTGATCAAGGGTGTCCCTTATCCTGGGAACCCAGTGGTTTTGACTTCTTGTCTCCCTGTTTTGAAGAAATTGATATTGTCCGGCGCATCACAACAAAAGAAGAGTTTGACCGGTGGATTGATGTGTTCATGCCCGGTCTTAAAGATCCTTCCTTCGACCTCGAGGTAGGACGGGTTTCCGACAGGACTGATGGAAAGCTGGTTCATCTTGACGGCCTGAATTTCAGCAGGGCATGGGTCATGTACGGCCTGGCCAGGCAATACCCGGATGATTACGGACATCTTGTGAATATTGCCAACAAACATATGACCTATTCTTTACCACAATTGATTGGGGACAGCTATGAAGGTGGACATTGGTTGGCATCCTTCGCGCTCTATGCGTTGAAATCGGCCCAAGAATGATGAGTGGGAAACGTTTGTAATATTTATCACAAAAGACATGGTGGCAGACGTTTACTTTTGGAAAAACTTTTAGCGTTATGTCCAATAAGAAAAAGCTTACATTCAAAGACATCATCCGAAGTGAAAAACTGACCCTTGTGGATTTTTCTGCTGAGTGGTGCGGTCCCTGTAAGGCCCTGGAACCCGTTTTGCGGGAATTGTCATCAGAGATTTCTGACAAAGCCAAGATTGTCAAGATTGATGTGGACAAGAACAGGTCCCTGACCACAAAATTAAATATCAGGGGTGTCCCTACATTGATCCTTTACAAAAAAGGCAAGGTTTTGTGGCGTCAGTCGGGCATGCAATCGAAAAAAAACCTGCAACGCCTTATTGAAGAGTATGCTTAACTTGCGCAATAGAAAGAGACGCCTATGCGAAAGCTGATGATGATTTCCCTGCTCTTTGGCATTTTCTCAATCATGTATGCATGTGCAGAGGTAAAAGCACCATTGAATCCAAATGGCGACAGCGAGTTGGCCCTCCTCATGCGGGAAATGTATGAGGAAGGTATGCTGATGAAAGCCGGACTGGATGATGGTCAGCGATTGAAGGGAAACATTGACTACGAAAAGATCTTAACGGCAGCCGCGACTGAACCGGAAAAAGCTGCCAGCGCAGACTACAAGGCATTTGCTGCAACCTATCTTGATGCGGTGAATAAGCTGAATGCCTCTGATTATCCTGAATACGACCATGCCTATGTGAGAATGGTGGATGCTTGTGAAGATTGTCACAGGGCATTATGTCCGGGTCCACTTGTAAAAATAGAGAAGATGAAAAGGAAGAACTTTCAAACTGAGTGATGTCAATCTCACGTGATTTGTCTAAATGATGAAAGCCCCTTAATAAAATGACCTTCCTCATTGATAAATTTTAAATCCCATATCATATTGATCACCGAAGGACAAAAAGAGATAACATTTCAGAGAGTAGAATCCTGGAGGAGTAAGAGGAGATACCTTTAGGGAAAAGGTGAGTGATTTTTATTTTGTTTTAGTAAGGCACAGAGCCTGTTACCATGTGTACAGGTTTTGTGTCTTATTTTTTATGCCTGTGAAAATAGGACCAATTTTTGTCTTCTAGGAATTGTTTGATACTTTGAGGGTCCTAATTTTCCACAAACCTAACTTTTTGAAACTATG
>JBFKJL010000308.1:0-3388 GCA_041631795.1 Saprospiraceae bacterium
GGATATTATGATTCGAAAAATATGTGCATACTTCATTGCCATAACGTCCGTGTCCGCAGACAATCACATGTTTTTCCAAACCCTCGATCTTTTTTTCTATTCTGAGCATTTTCACAGTTTTAAAAATTTCTCCTTGAATAATATAACCAGTAAAAGCTGAAATTGCATAGGCAAAAACGCCAATATTGAAAATGATGTACACAATTGAAAAGGTTTGCCCCGACTGGGATAAAGGTCGAACCTCTTCAAACCCCACAGTGGATATGGTTATAACAGCCATATAAAGGGCGTCTACAAGCGGATAATCCTCGATCTGTGCAAAACCTAGAGTGCCAACGATAAGAGATATTATAAAAAGTATAAAAGCGCGCCGCAGGTTCCTTACAGACTGGCCGCTCTCGTTAAATTTATCTGATCTCAGTGTTTTGAAAAACATATAATTTTATGTCTTGGCTCAAAGCAAAAGTATAAAACATGTGAGAATGATCCTCACATCATTTTAGTCAAATACAATTTTACAAACTCCAGGATACCCCAATCACAATGGATCTGACTATATTGGAGACCAGTTTAAAGTACACATGCGTAAGCTTATTGCTAGGACTATTACCAACCTCACTGATGCCCGGTACTTCGCAGCCTGGTATATAGATTATATTTCTTACACTGTCGATCCAAATTCTGAATACTTTATATCAAATGAAAAGATCCAGGAGATTAACAGTTGGGTAGAAGGGCATAAAACACTTCTCGAAGGTGTAGACAAGACCGTGGGATCCCTTCCTGCTCATCATGGTGTGATACACAACAATGCAATTTATCTGAAAAGCCAAAATCAATCGAACCGAGCCAGTGGCATTATTCTACACAAGAATGAATATTCTGACAACCTGGTTCATGAAGACAATATGATCTTTATAGATTTCCTCGATCAGGCATTTGACCTGGATTTCCTGGCGCAACACCCGGATCTGGGTCTTGTTGTCCGCGGAGGTTCTGAGGAAAAGGTCGGCTTCAAAAGCTTTGACGAACTGGACAAACTATATACGTTTTTAATCCCTTGATTTACGTCCATTTACCGGCATATACAAGTGGCTGACCTGAAGTGGCTCTCAGGTAGTCGTATTTCAGGCGTGTCAGTTGCTTTATATGCAGGTAATCGTGGGCAAGCCAATTGGATAAAAAGAAAAATGCAGTCATCTCACCAAATTTGGGATGCACATAAGCATTGTCCCATTGTGGCCTCTTCAACTCATTCAGCAAGCGGACAGATCTTGTTCTTTCCTTTAAGAACATGCCAGCCACCTCATAAAAATCCTGCTTCATGTACTTGTGCTCTTTCACCCATGCCAGGGGATTAACAGGAGGATGAGGTTTGGCTGGATCTTCAAGTGTATTCATTACACGCATCCTGAAGTCGTCTTTTTCCTCATCATGCAGATGGCAGAGAACCTCAAGCGCACACCATTTGCTTTTTGAGGGCTTCCAGGTCACAGCCTTTGGTGGAATATCGCTGATCAATGACTTAAATGTGGCCCTGTTCGCTTTGAGCTGGCCGATGATGTAGGCGGGATTTTTTTTCATAGCTGTAAGATAAGGAGATTTGGAGATATCGGGTCTGCAAGATTATGAGATTTCGAGATTGGAGGCTTCCGGTAAAGATAGAAAATGGCTTTTACTGACACAAAGGTATTTGGCTCTTCTCCAACAATCGAAAATCTTGAAATAAGGAACTTCAATATGTTGAAAAAAAGCATGGAAATACCTAAATTTAAAAGATAGACTATTTGCCATCAGTATAACAGAATATTTGTCTTATTAGAATATTCTGAGAGACAGCACCATCAGGACATTCCAGCGGCAAGTCTTCAATTGGTTGGAATTAAATTTGAGGCCGCATATGACATGGTGCAGGCACTTACTACCAACTCTCCAAAAACCTGATTTTCGTTTAGAAATGCTTCCAGGGTAAACGTTGATTGATACAAAATCGAAGCACAATTTGTAATTACATTTTATATCTGTCATGTTTGTTCTGGTTGTTGATGACAACGACGAACCTGTATGCTCAAATGGAGACCAAGTTAACGGCAAGTGATGGAATGGCGATCGATTTTTTTGGATTTTCTGTGGCCATTTCAGGTGATCGTGCCATTGTTGGTGCCTATCAGGATGATGATGGCGGGACTGACAGTGGTTCGGCCTATATTTATGAGTGGAATGGTAGTACATGAATGGAAACAAAAATAACGGCATCCGATGGCACAGCAGATGACAATTTTGGATTTTCTTCAGCCATTGCTGGAGATCGAACAATTGTGGGGGCTTATCATGATAATGCTTCAAGTGGATCAGCCTATATTTATGAATGGAACGGCAGTTCGTGGATGGAAACTAAGCTCACGGCATCTGATGGAGCAGCAAACGATTTTTTTGGATATTCCGTATCTATCTTTGGAAATCGTGCCTTTGTAGGTGCATATGCAGATGATGACCATGGGTCAGGTAGCGGATCAGCCTATATTTATGAATGGAATGGCAGTGCATGGGTGGAAACGAAAATTACCGCTTCAGATGGAACCCACAGCGATTGCTTTGGGTGGTCTGTATCCATAGAAGGAAATCTGTGGGTGCAAGGTGTGATGACGATAACGGAAATGCCAGCGGATCGGTTTATATCTATGAATGGAGTGGCAGTGCATGGGCAGAGACAAAAATCATCGCGTCCGATGGCGCAGGAGGTGATGCCTTTGGTTGGTCGGTCTCAATTGAAGGAGACCGTGCCATTGTGGGTGCTTACGCAGATGATGATAACGGAAATGCCAGCGGATCAGTCTATATTTATGATTGGAATGGCAGTACATGGGTGGAAACGAAAGTTACGGCATCCGATGGCACAAGTAATGATGCGTTTGGAGAGTCAGTGTCTATAGCTGACAACAGGTCGATCGTAGGTGCTCGCTACGATGATGACAAAGGATCAAACAGCGGGTCGGCGTATATCTATGAATGCGCCATTCCCACAGGTACTTCGTGTGATGATGGCAAGCCCTGTACTATCAATACAGTCATAATGTCCGATTGTTCCTGCCTTTTATAAAGTATTGATAGTGGGACTTCGAGACTCCGTGATGACGAGAAGGCGAGACCACGAAAGGAAATCATTCTACGATGACATGCAACTCAGCCGTTCCTTCTGTAACAAGTTCTGCCCCGTGATCTACATACAGCGTATAACATTCTGCTGACATGCCAGACTGGATGGTGATATGGGCTCCTGAGGGGATCAGGACATCATCGCAGAGCTCAGGCACTGTGCCGGCAGACCAATTGGATATATCATGCCACAGGCCTGTGGTACCGATCCACGTATTGGAAGAAGTAGAAA
>JBFKJL010000309.1:0-3386 GCA_041631795.1 Saprospiraceae bacterium
GCATTTTGGTGGTCCAACCTGGGTATTCAGTTTAACATGAAAACAATTTCGGAAACCGGAGTGGATGGACATTTTGTACTATGGGTGGTTATATTGGCAATTAGTATTGGTCTATTTGTATTTGTGGTGCTGAAGATGAGGACAGCAACATATAATGAACAGTCTTAATATGAATGACCTTATTTTTCTTAATTTAGACCTGATGAAGCTTTTTTACCTTATTCTGATAGTCACCACACAGGTTACATGTCTAGAAGATTCTGTCGTGCACAAACCAACTCCTATTGCTGAAGAATCCTATTATCAGGCTGGGAAGATGGTGGTCGATATGCAGTATGATTCAGCATTGTTGTTGCTGAACAAAGCATTTGATCATGGATATGGAAGTCCAATGCGTATTGTCACGGATAGTCTTTTTCATTTTCTTATCGATAGCCCCGATTTCCGCCCAAGGATTCGTCAATTAATTCAAGATTTTGCCAGGGATACCATGGCCACAATTGTTAGGGATAAAGAGCCGGGCAGCCGGATTTCAGTTACGTGTAAAATCCTTGAAGAAAACAGTCATACACCAATGGAGAATGTATCTGTAGAAATTGTTCAAGCTGATGCTGAAGGATCATATTTTGATGAAGCGTCCCAATTTAATCCCAGGTTATTTGGATACTTAAGAACCAATCAAAATGGAGAGTGCACAATACGCACTATACGTCCAGGTAGTTACCTCGATGCCGAAGGAAACGCTGTGCCTGCTCACATCCATTTTACTCTAAAAAAAGATGGTTACAGGTTATTTGGAAGCGAATTTACATTTGAAGATGATGCCATCATTATGCAAAAAGGCAATATTGATTCGGTGCCTGTAGCTGTTGGATCAGATCATGACACAGATAATCACTATACTGTCAGTTTATACATGGAAAGAATATAAAGTGATGGCATACCAGTTGTATTTCACAATAATTATTGTCTGTGCACCTTCTAGTAAACTTGTCCATTTGGAGGCTAGGTAGCACTGGGATCACCCCGTAAATGTTCAAATATGAAAAAGTGGATGAAAACAAGCGTTCTGACAACCCTGATACTCCTCATATTGGCGGTCGTTATATTTTACATATTCAACATCACTCTTTCTAAACCCTCTTTTGATATCAATTTTTCACCTGGAAAGGAGATCGCAGGGTCAGAAATAGATCATAAGGATGAGATCCCCCAAAATATTATAGTCTTTATTGCCGACGGGATGGGGTTTGGTCATTTGTCTATCGCTTTAATGACACAACAATCAGAAGACAAGTCTTCTGTATGGGATGAATTTGAGGTGCGGGGATGGCATGATGCACGATCTGGTTATGGTCCGCTCACCGACTCGGAAGCTTCCGCTACAGCGATCTCAACAGGCACATCTACACAATTCGGCCATATTGGCATCGATGGAAAACTAAAGCCATTGGAAAATATCTTTGAAATGGCTTCGGATTCGGGTTATCACACTGGAATTGTCACAGACTCGTACATTTGGGATGGCACACCTGCCGCCTTTGTGGCGCATACCAGGAACGAGGATGATGCCAGGGATATCATGATGCAGATGGCTTCAAGTGAACTGGATTTGATTTTTGGAGAATTAGAAGACCTTGGTGAGGATGATGTCCCTGAAAAGGCCGAAACCATGGATATTTTAAAGAAGCGCTTTCTGCTCCTTGACAGATCTTTGACACTGCCTGATCTAAAAAATCCACCTGTTCCTGTAGCAGCTATTTTTGAGGAAGATGAAGTCCAGGATACGAGCTCTTCACCAAATCTTACTCAATTGACCGAAGTCGCTTTAAGGTACCTGTCTTCTACCAAAGAGCCATTTGTGCTGCTCGTGGAGAGCGAAGAAATGGATCCGGCATCCCACGAGAATGATTCCAGACGCGTGATCAATGGATTGCAATCGATTCAAAAAACACTCGAATATGTATTAGATTTTTCTAAATCGAATGGAGAGACATTGGTCATCTTTACCTCCGACCATGAGACGGGTGGACTAGCCGCTGTCGCTGATTTTGACAGATATCCAAAATTGCAGATCAAATGGACAACGAGGAATCATACTGCTGCTGTCGTGCCACTATTCGCTGCCGGTCCTGGTGCCGATCATTTTGCACAGGTGCGGCGGAATTGGGAAATTGGGTATATATTGAAAAAACTCATCACAAAAGACTTTTTTACAGGGACAACCGTCAACGAAGACAGTAAGGGCCTGTAACGATGATGGGATATGAATTCTGTACGTGTTTTATTCTCGACGGTGGTATAAACAATAAAACAATTTAAAATGAACAATCAATTATTCTTCAATAGAAGGTCAATGGTCAAAAGCAGCATCTTCGGCCTTATGACCGCTTCTTTACCTAATATCTTATTTGCCAGTTCCTACAATCAGAAATATGATAATGAACCCGGGGCCCCGCTATTTCATAGGTATCCTTCTATTGATGATGATATCGTCGCTGAGGTGGTCGGCGCTTCCCATTTTAATTTTGACAGGGTACGGGAGATGGTGCACCACAGACCTGAGCTTGCGAGGGCTACCTGGGACTGGGCATTTGGAGATTGGGAAACTGCCCTTGGAGCTGCCTCACATGTGGGAAGACGGGACATAGCTATATTCCTGATGGATAGTGGCGCAAGGCCGGATATTTTCACCTTTGCCATGTTTGGACATTATGAAGTTGTCAAGGCCATGATCAATGCCACTCCCGGTATTGAAGCCATTGCTGGACCTCATGGCATCAGCTTACTCGATCATGTGAGGGCAGGCCTGAGGTCTGACTATGGCGTTACACTTTCCGACAGTGAAATAGCCCGATCACAAAAACTCCTGGACTATTTGGAAAGCCTGGGTACAGCGGACAGAAAAGCACAGGATATTGAAATGTCGATAGAGGACAAACGGAAATATATTGGAGACTATACATATGGGGAGGGTGAAAACGAAGGTTTTACTGTAAAATTAAATATGAGAAAAAACCTTTCACTCGGAAAACTCGGCAAATCCGGGGGCGCTCTGTATCAGAAAGCTCCCAATGTTTTCACTTATAATGGCACGACTTCGGTTGAGGTCCACTTTGACATGCAGGACAGCAGGGTTATTTCACTGACTGTCCATGAACCAGATCTCATATTGCAAGCTGTAAAGATTTGATCAATTGAAAAAATGATAACCTGTGGATTTCAGGCACCGGGAGACAAGAACAAGTCATTGCTATGGTAAAAAAAACCAGTCATCTGGAATTTAAAGTCATCAATAGGCAGGAGGATACAACAAATAGCCTGTATGCCTCAAGCGAATGTCAAGAATTATTGAATTTCCGGCGGAACGGTTTATACAAGAGTAC
>JBFKJL010000310.1:0-3385 GCA_041631795.1 Saprospiraceae bacterium
ATATTTCTGAGAGAGCTTGTCGTCCCCACTATTCAACAAACTGATTCCAGGAGTATTCAAATGATGAACAGCAATACCAGCAGAGAACGAATTGAATCGAGGCAGATTGACGGTCCAGAAGATGCCGGCGTTGGCATCGAGAAAGATTCGGGAACTCAGGTTGCCCGAAGTGTTCAAAGGCTCTCCGGAAGGTAAACTGACATCTATAGTCAATGTAGATACATCATATTGCCTTCCAAACCACAATTGGCTCCCATCGATGGCATTCTGACCGAGACCTATTTGAAATCCAGCTGACAAAATATGTTCGGGCTTCCGGCCATATGTATCCCCGGAAAGTTTACGGCTGTAATTTCCGGAAATATGGAATTGCGTCTGTCGATAATTGGCAATGCCGGATTTATCCTGCAATGCCCTGATCCCAATATTCCAGAAGTCATGTGTGTTGAGCATGTATTTATATTCGCCTTCAAAGGCGAAGGTTCTGAATGACAGGTCATCACCCAGGGCGTACCACTGATCCCTGTAAATCAATGTCGCCTGCATCTGGCCCTCAAACTGTCCCCCACTGCCGGGATTGAGGTATAAAGAATGCATTGGCCGTTGTGTGAAATGGGGATCCTGTGAGATCAGTGCAAAGGATAGAAACATAAATATGGATAACAGAAGAATTTGTTTCATCGGATCAGTGTTGTCGTGCCTTTAAGAAATTCTTCGCGACCACTTTGCAACCTGATCAAGGCGGTCCATACAAAGGTATTTTGATCCAACTCTTTTCCTTTGAATTGTCCATCCCAGCCCACTGATGTGTCATTTGGGATAATGTTTTCAGCAAAGTAGACCAATTCTCCCCATCTTGAGAAGATCCTGAATTCGAGAACCGTCACGGTAGGATTCCCAAAGACATGGAGCCTGTCGTTGACACCGTCATTATTCGGGCTGAAGCCTGTAGGGACTTCAATGGTTCCGGTGTCAACGACGAAAATATCTTTAAAATCCATTCCTGAACATCCGGCAGTATCGACAACAGTCAGGGTGACAGGAAAAGATGTCGTCACAAAGCTGACTGTGGGTTCCGGACAATCCGTACATGAAAATTTATTCACTTCCGGCGCCTCCCAAATATAGGTGTAGATGTCATTCGGTCCCGGAAAGATCGATGCTTCCAGGGAGACATTGGCACCAAAAGAAACCAAAGTGTCGTTCCCTAAATCGACAATAATTTGTGGAGGCTCATCTATTATGAGGTTGTCCAGGAAGGTCTCACAAGCGTTGTTGTCCCGCACAAACAGGCTGTATAATCCTGGAGCCAGGCCATTGATGAGATTGCCTGGATTATAATTGTTCCCGTCAATTGAATATTGATAGGGTGGTGTGCCCCCCGAGGGCGTCCCCTCAATCCTGCCGTTGTCAGCACCATGGCAACGGGCATCATAAACGTTGGCTTCCAGTTCCAGGAGGTCCGGTTCTTCAATGGTTATGGTATCATGTAATTCACACCCAGCAATATCGGTGACAGTGACACCGTATGACCCTGCTCCGAGGTCCCGTATAGTGTCCTTTGTGCTCTGGTCAAACCAAAGTACAGTGTAATCACCCTGACCGCCTGAGACTGATGAAATAAATATCTCCCCTGTTTGATCTCCCGAGCAAGCGAGATGGTCAACTGAATATGTGGCCACAATGGGATCCGGAGACCGGATCTCAATGGAATCCATAAGCGTGCATCCTGCGGCATCAGTCACCACAAGAGTATATTGTCCATCTGTCAAGCCTGCAGCTATACTGTCCAAAGGATTGGAGACCTGGGCATCCCACATATAAGAATAGGGTTGAATTCCCCCAGTGACCATTCCAGCCACAGCGCCATCTGAACCCATATGACAGGTAATGTTCTGATCGATTGCAAAATTCAGGGCAAAATCAGACTCGTCCGTCACTTCAAATGTAAATGTATTGAAGCAATCCTCTGAAAGATTATCTGTGATCGTAAGACTGTAACTGCCGGGAACAAGCATCGCAATATCCTCAAATGAAGCCATGAAACCTCCAGGGCCTGACCAAGTATAAGTGAAATCATTATTCCCGCCCTGGGGATCGATTTCAATCGCGCCAATGGGCTGGTCGGAACAACTGACATTTGTAATTGTCGCATTTGCAGAGATGACATCAGCACTTCCCAATTCATAGCACTGGACGATATCACACCCAATCTCATCTGTAATTGTGACACAATAAGTTTCAGAAGTGAGATCCGTGAGCATAGTATTATTAGAACCATTATCCCATATGACAGTATAATCTGTTCCCGTGCCACCACTGATCTCTATTGCAATAGATCCGTCACCTCCTCCAAAACATGTGACGGGCGAGAGGATTTCTTCAACTTCAATTTGCGGTGGTGCATCCACCGTAGTGGATTCCATCAGGACACATCCCAATGCATCGGTGATGGTTACTTCATATTGGCCTACCGGCAGATTTGACACTTCTTGAGTTGTATCTCCCGTACTCCATGAGTACGTGAATGGTCCCAGACCACCGATTGGATTTACACTTATGGTTCCGGAGGAATCAAATGGACAGGGAACGCTGTCACCAAAATTCTGGACGCTGAGCAAAGGCGGTTCATATATAAATATGGAATCTTCTCTCATACAATTATTCGCATCTGTAATTGTGACATGGTGGTATCCGTCTGATAACCCAAAAATGGAATCGTTTTGGACCACAGCAGAAGAGGTTATTGTATAAGGAAAGGTCCCGCCAAAGATTGTAGCTTCTGCGACCGCATTATCATCGCCGGAACACATTGAGGTATCTATTTGAGTAAGACTCGACTGTAACGGTTGGGGATTTTCCAACGGGATGGCAAATTGATTTGTACAAAAGGCCGAATCTCTCACAGTGATGATATACAATCCTGCTTCGAGGTCGGTCAACAGAGTGTCTGAAGTTCCGATATTCCATTCGTATGTATAGGGTGGAGTTCCGCCAATGGCCTGGACAGCTATAGCCCCATTGTTATCTCCAAAGCAATCGATCCCGTCTACCTGAACATCGATGAGCAGCGGGGAAGGGTCAGTCAATACCACCTGTTGGATAATCCCGCATCCCTCATTGTTAAAAATCCTGACGTCGTATACGCCATCATCCAATCCTTGAAAAAGCCCATCGGTATTTTCCATATTGTTCAGCACAAAACGCAATGGCGGGTTGGGATCACTGACAGCGATTTGAAAACCGCCATCTGCAGAACTATTACATGAAATGGGGTAAATTTCGATATCGGTCACGAGCGGTAAAGTGCCCATACAGGGAGGTGACTGGCACAGGATACTGTCCTCCGGTCCATAGCAGTTGGAGTTCAATCCTCTGACATAAA
>JBFKJL010000311.1:0-3383 GCA_041631795.1 Saprospiraceae bacterium
GTATCTCTCGTCATCACTGGTCTTCCCTGTTGGCGCCGCTTTTGAGGGAGGGATGTCCGAACCTCAGAATAGTGTCGCGGACGGATCTCCTCGCGCCAAACAAAATCATCAAAAATAAGATCAGATCTTTGAGCCTGTTCGAACGGGATCAATCTCGAGTCCGGTTTTCCATAATAATGGATAAAATCCAAGTCCTTGTTCAGGAAATAGAAAGTCATACTGCTGGATTTAGTTTTATTGACCCCAATATAGGCCTCATCCTCATCTTTCACCATGTAAATGGATTCGGCATTCATTTTCACAATCATTCTTTCAATAGCCTGGCTGTCCAATATCGTATGAATGGAGAATCCTTTGATCTGGTCAAACAAATCAACATCGACCTTGGTGATGATGAAAGCTTTCTTTTTGATATGAACATCTGATAGTGCCCCATCATCTAAGACCAGGATGATCGTATCTCCAGAAAACTGACTGGAATCAGACCACAGCACAGGATCGTAATACAATGTGAATGTTGAATCTTCTTCTGTATAATACAAAGAGTCACACCGTCCCTGGAAATCATTCTTGAATAGACGCACATCACCTGATGCATTAAAAACAAACAACGAATCATGTCCGTCTTCAGCAACAATCTCCTGTCCCGTCAGTGTATCAGCGCTTATAAAAAGTGTATCGCCATCAATGACCTGGCTATAAAGCGGGCGTTCTTTTGACACATAGGATTTAAAGAAAGATGTGGAATCCCTGTACAGGAGAATATCTCCGAGGAGAGTCTTTTCTCCCGTTGAATCCCGCCAAACCACCTCGCCCTTTGCTATACCAAGATCCGTAGATTTTTCATACTTGAGAGAATCTGATTTAAGCGTTCCGGTGCTGCTTTCGACAAATCCTCTGCCATACACCTGTAAAGATTCAGTTCGACTGCTAAAAAGGATCTCCTGGCCTGTGACGACCCTGTCGTCAGATTTAAAGTACCCGTTTCCTTTGATATGGGTCGTACTGTCTTTTTGATCTATGATAATGGAATGGCCTCGTCCTATCGATGTACTGTCTTTGATGACGGCCTGTCCCTTGAGGACGATAAGACTATCCTGCCCACTGTACAGAATACTGTTTGCTGTCGCCCAATGGCCGTCATCGAAAATAAAAGCGTTTTGAGTAAATATCCCTTGCTTATCCTGAAGGAAGTAATGACCCCTCTCACAGTAAATTCTCTTATCACCCTGGGTGATGTATGTGGGTCCAATAAAGATGACCTTGTCTGCCTTTGTATCGAATCTGAGCGAATCAGTCACCAATTTCAAATCCGGCCCAACAGCAACAACCTCTTCCTCAAAATAGGCCATGTTTTGGCGAAGGAAATACTGCCCTTTGATACTGCTTAAATTATAGGCATCGGATACTAAAATCGAGGTATCTATATACGTCGCAATCTTTTCACTGAATTCGTAGGTGAGTGCCGGGGCAAATAATTTCTTCCGACCATTGTCCAGGACAACATTCCTGTACAACTCGGCAACCTTTACCTCTCCATCATAAAAAAGAGAATCGGAAAATATAAAAATCGTATCGCTCTGTATAATGACAATACTGTCTACAGCTGACAATTTTTTCTCGGTGAGCCAGGCCGTATCGCAGAACATGAAAACACTGTCGTGTGTTATGCGCACATTTCCTTTAAAGATCTGTGTGGGCTTATCGCCTTCGTTGTTGTAGGCCCAACTGTCTGCATTGAGTACCCTGACCTTGGTGTCCTTTGTGTCGTTTTGTGATTGCCCATACACAGTGACTTGATAAAAATTAACCATCAGACACAAGATTAAGAACCTGGATAGCCTGATCGTCTTATCCTTTTGAAGGTCGTCCATCCTGGTAATATTTCTTTCCAATCCTTCGAACTGATTTAGGCATGAGCTTTCCAAAGTGCTGCACCCAGTACTTGCCGTATTTTACAACGGCGACATGGGCCATCCGGTCATCCATAAGCATCTTGCAATGTGTTGGGCTGTCAAGCCAGTCCCTTAGAACCTGCTCGAATGTTCTCTGACCTTCACCAAGGTTTTCACCCGCATATTGCCAATTATACCCGACTTCGTCAAGCCTGTCGCCTATATCAGAACCATCTTTCGATATGTGAGAAAAATGCCTGTTCCTGGACATATACTTCCCGTGCTTGAGGGCGCTTTTCTCCAGGCGATCATCCCAGCTCAAAGGTGCCGCAGGACCATAATATTTCCCGCCACACTGACATCCCCGGGAACGAATTGCGTTTATTTGATCAACCATCGTATACTTCGATTTGCTTTCTACAGCGATATCCTGACCAGGACAACAATGCGAAAACACCGCAAGACAAATGAGCAGGAACGTCTTGGACATGATGGTCAGATTCATTCTAATTTAACTTTAAATGTATAGTGTATAGTATAACATAGATCAAAACGATAAATACAATAACCAGGACTATCGACTTTCCGGGCCTGGCCTGGCTGATCATTTGTTCCTTTGCCCGGACTTCTCTTTCATATTCAATATCCTCCAAATTGGCATCTTTAAAATCCCCATTCGAAAGCTGTGACATATTGGCTTCTGTATCCCTGATGATGTTGACAGCTTCCGCAACATCCCCTTCCCGAACAAATATCCCGATGCCCAAAGATGAAATAGGCAACATTGAAGATGTCTTCATATTACTGAAATAAAAACAAATCCCATTCTGTTCAAAGGCAATTCTACAAAATTCCGCCAATGCAGGATTTGTCGTTTTGAAAACCAGTTGATACCGCTCATCCACAATTAAAAAAAAGAAGATTATTTGAACAATAATAGCTAAATTTCTCCCTTAATAGTTTTAATTAATTTATCTGCCTTTCAATCACCTGATTCTGGTGTTAAAAGATAAAAAAAATAAAGTTGAAAAAAATTTCGCTTTTATTCTTAGCCACATTGTTTGTCACCGCTGGATGGTCCCAGCAAAGAGATGGCAGGGGAAACCAAATGAACGCCAACCGGGGACAACAACCAGGTATTACCATCACGGGCCAGGTTCTCGACGGGCAGTCAAATACCCCACTCGAATTCAGTACCATTGCCATTCTCAATGCGCTGGATTCGACTATTGTTGAAGGCGCCATAACTGATGCAGACGGAAAGTTTTCCATCCAGACAAGCCCCGGCACCTATATAGCCGAGATAGAATTCCTCTCCTATGCCACTCATTACACTGAAACATTCGATGTTTTGGGAGACATGAATGCCCATAACCTCGGTCAAATCATGCTGTCTCCCTCAGGCCTGATCCTCGATGACGTCGAAATCACAGCAGAACGCAGTGAGATGTTCTTCTCTCTCGACAAACGCGTTTTTAATGTTGGCAA
>JBFKJL010000312.1:0-3328 GCA_041631795.1 Saprospiraceae bacterium
AGACCACGCAAACCGACGACTTTGCCGTTTTTGACGATCATTTTCAACCTGAAATATGGGATTTCAGGTATGCGAAACAATTCTTCGGACATGGCGACGAGCGCGTGTTCAGGGTTTCCGGCGCGCTGATAGAATAATGTGCCGTCTTTGTATGTGATGTTCCTTGGGCCATACTGACCTGCACACCGCTGTAGTTGTTCAGCACTGAGTGTCACGGGATGCAATTCTGATTGAAGGCCCTTCAAGGCCCATTCATATTTGAACAGATCATCTTCCGGGGCATTCATGAGCAATGTTTCGAGGGCGTTTATTTGGGCCGTGACCAGGGCATCACCAGCCGGCACCTCAATATGCGGTTTGACGCCTGTCCCTTCCCAATTGGTTTTTGTGATCGGGTTGATCGCCCTGCCTGAAGGCACCCAAACGGTGAACCGGTCAGTAGCGATGACAGTCCCCCCGGGATGTGCACCGCCACCGGTGACCTCGCCAACGAGGGTAGCGCGTTCCAGGTTTCTCAGGTTGTATGAAAACTCTTCCGCAGCTGAGAATGTTTGCCGGCTGGTCAGGACATAGACCGGCACATCAGGTCGGCGCTTTCCCGGCACATAGGGCAGCGTCCATGTTTGGGTGATCTCGTCCTGGGGCCTGTAGTAAAAACTGTTGAGGTGGACCGGTTCTGAATCAAAAAGGTAACTGGAGATCAGTTGGATCATGGACGGACTCCCGCCACCATTATTCCTGAGGTCTATGATGAGCGCGTCTGTATTGCTCAAAAAATTCATGGCGGCTTCGGCTGTGGCGCCGGCATACTCATCCACTTGGTGAAAACCGGTCAGGTTAAGGTACCCGATATTGCCATCCAGGATCTTCACTTCTTTAAATCCATGGTTACTGAGTTGCCCGAAGCGTTGTTGTTTTTTGATAAAAGCCAGGCTGTCTTCCGGTGTCACCGTATTCTTTTGTTCTGCGATCATGTCCGGATTAAAACTGACACGCAAATGCAGGTCATTGTTGACCGATCGGATGTCTTCCGTCAGGATTGAGGCAAATTCATTGGGGTCTTTCACCTCTTTGTAGACGCCTGCTTTGGATCGTTTGTGTAAAATATTGCTAATCTGGGTTGCAATGTCCGGAAACACATATCTTTTGTTGAGAATGGAGCTGACAGAATCGACAACTTCTGTTTTCTCTTTTTCAGTGAGTGGGGCTTGAAAGTCTTGTGCATTGAGCGTGATCGTGAATACAATGCTTAGACAGATGAATAGTGCTTTGATTTTCATGGCCAGGATTGTTTAGTTATTTAATGGTTCCATTGACGTACAATTCGAACTTATTTTTCTCAGAATGGTGCGCATCGCATCAATGTCCTTCGCAGATATTCCGCGAAGCGCCGTTTCCCTGTTGCCTTGAACCACAGGCACAAGCCTGTCATAGGTGCGCAAACCTTTTTTGGTCAGCTCCAGGTTGTACCGCCGCCTGTCTTCCTTGTGGAAGGAGCGTTCCAGGTAATTTCCTCGGACGAGCAATTCAATGATCCGGGTGATGGACGCGTAATCTTTAAATGTTCGTGCGGCGATTTCCTTTTGTGTCAGGGCGGGGTTGTCCTTTATCGTTTTCAGGACCAGCCACTGGTCAATGGTGATATCGATGTCATGGGCCTTGATGTTGCGCTGGGCAAATTGCCTGTAGGATTTTATGGCCATATCCAGGTCATAGAATATGGTGCTTTCGAGGCGCGTGAGTTGTGTTTTCAGTTTCATTGATACAAATATATTTGATATATCAATAAAATGTTTTGACTTAAGAGAATTTTAACTATCGGCGTAAAGAAATGCAGCAGGATCTTTCTCGAATGCCTCAATTCCTGTAGTTAAAACCTTCAGGTTTTTTGCATGAATTGATCACAATCATTTTCAACAGATGTATTCATCATTGCGATATTACCCCTGTCATGGTGATTTTTTGGCAGTGAATTCACTATAACTAAAGCAAATGAAAAATTTAACTCTCATCCTGTCCTTTTGGCTATTCGTGTTTTTTCCGGGCTATTCTCAAACCATTGTCACCCAGGACATCACTGCCAATACGGTATGGGAATCCTCGGGCAGTCCTTACATCATTCAAAGAGAGTTGCTCACGATAAACGAGGGTGTCACCCTCAATATCAGGCCCAATGTCGTGGTGAAACTGGGAGACTGGCGCACATCTCTTTTGATCAATGGGTCACTCATTGCAGAATCGGGAGGAAGTCTGCTGACATCAAGCCCGGCCAGCGTTGTGTTCACCTCCTATAAGGACGATGCCCATGGCGGTGACTCGAACAACAATGGCAACGCGGACAGTCCTGCACCCTGGGACTGGACCAGTATCATTGTCGGAGAAACAGGCTATGCGTCATTCAGGCAAAGTCTCTTTTTGTATGGCGGCGACAATTTTGGCAATACGATGCTGGAGATCTTTGGTGGTATTGACACGATTTGGAATTGCCGCTTTGCTGAATCCAACGCCAATGCAATGCGGTCTCATGGAAAAGGCATTCATATGGAGTACACCTATATTGAAACAGGTGGCGGAATATCGATCCTGGGTGGGGAAGGAAAGGAAATATCTCTGTTTAACAACTATATAAGTGTGGCCACCACCCCTTTGGGCATCAACAGTGGTGAAGCGACGGTTCGTTTAAGAGATAACAATTTGACCCATGCGGCGACTTCAGGCGTTCATGCCAATGGGTGCATGATCAGTGGCATATGGACGGGGAACAGTTATTTTTATGGCGACCCTGACTTTCCATTTTTTGTATCAAATGCTCTAATAGAATCTGGGGCAAGCCTGACCCTTCCCGAAGGCACCATCATGAAATTCGGCAACTCGAGTGGAATGTCCATTGAGGGATCTCTTTATGTGGACGGTGAACCAGGGAACCCCGTCGTGTTTACTTCTCTCAAAGATGATGATTTCGGTGGTGACACCAATGGCGACGGGAGTATGACGGCTCCATCAAGAGGCTCCTGGGGGCCCCTTGTTTTTAAAGGAAGCGATCCTTCCCACCTGGAGAACCTCCTGATCAAATACGGTGGAGAATGGGACTGGGGTATGACCATTGAAAACAGTAATGTCCTTGTCGATAATTGTGTTATTGCAGAAAGCGGCAGAACAGCTGTGTTTATAAAAGACAGCAATCCTGAAATACGCAACTCTACCTTTAGCAACAATGTCTCCGCAATATATGTCAATCACAGCTCGATGCCGTTGATTTATGACAATGACTTCATGTTCAACGGGGTCGGCAATGCCAGCGGTGACGCGTTGAGTGTTGACCCTATCC
>JBFKJL010000313.1:0-3324 GCA_041631795.1 Saprospiraceae bacterium
AATTCAATCCCCTGACCGATCCTGTTTGGTCCTGATCCCAGGACAATGATCTTTTTGCGATCACTGGAAATACTTTCATTTTCCGCATCAAAAGTCGAATAGAAATACGGTGTATGCGCCTCAAATTCTGCTGCACAGGTATCGACCATTTTGTAAGTTCTCAGAATGTCCAGTTTCTTGCGTTGCTTCGTGATGTCCTTTTCATCCAAGCGCATCAACCAGGCAATCTGGGCATCAGAATACCCCTGGACCTTCAGATGTCTGAAGAAGGGTTCGGGAATATCCTCGGGGACATTATACTTCATCAGTTTCTCTTCTTCCTTGACGAGATTTTTTATTTGTGTCAGGTACCATGGATCAATCCGTGTAAGTTTGTGTACTGTTTTTATAGGGACGCCCAATCTTAAGGCATCTTTGACCCGGTAGATGCGATCATCACTGGGTTTTTCCAGCCTGTTGAGAATATCTTCAGTTTTAATCCATTCTTTTTTATCAGCGCCCAGTCCTGCACGATTATTTTCCTGGCTTTGGCAGGCTTTCTGGAGGGCTTCATTAAAACTCCGACCGATGGACATGACCTCTCCTACGGACTTCATCTGCAGCCCAAGCAGATGGTCTGAACCATAAAATTTTTCGAAATTCCACCGGGGCATTTTGACGATGACATAGTCGAGGGTGGGTTCGAAGTAAGCGGATG
Source organism: Saprospiraceae bacterium (assembly GCA_041631795.1). Classification (GTDB taxonomy): domain Bacteria; phylum Bacteroidota; class Bacteroidia; order Chitinophagales; family Saprospiraceae; genus JBFKJL01. The sequence goes on from JBFKJL010000313.1 coordinate 698, forward strand.
TTGTTTTTGTAATCTGGTTTTTCAGTTCATCAAGGTTATATCCAATAGCCAGTTTGGCTGCAATTTTTGCAATGGGATACCCTGTCGCCTTACTTGCCAGGGCAGAAGAACGCGATACACGCGGATTGATTTCAATGACGATAATTTCTTCGGTGTCCGGGTTAACGGAGAATTGAATGTTACAACCACCTGCAAAGTTCCCCATTGAGCGCATCAGAAGAATAGCTTCATTGCGCATATGCTGATATGTGGTGTCAGATAAGGTCATAGCGGGTGCAACGGTTATGCTGTCTCCTGTGTGAATGCCCATGGGATCGAGATTCTCTACTGTACAAATAACAACGACATTGTCATTATCATCGCGTAGAAGCTCCAGTTCGTATTCTTTCCATCCCAGCACGGCTTTTTCAACTAGCACTTCGTGAGTGGGTGATGCATCAAGACCACGGCGCAACGCTTCATCAAAGGCAGATGCTTCCATAACAAAACCACCACCGGTTCCACCCAGCGTATAAGATGGCCGGATCACAAGTGGGAATCCGATCTTTTGTGAAGCTTCCTTCCCTTCGAGAAATGAATTGGCTATAAAAGAGGGTGCAACATGAAGTCCGATTTTTATAACATGTTTCCTGAATTCTTCCCTGTTTTCTGCCAATTCGATGGCCTCAAGGTCAACACCGATCAATTTAACATTGAATTCATCCCACAATCCCTGTTTTCCGGCTTCAATGGCCAGGTTCAGAGCTGTTTGCCCACCCATTGTGGCGAGAACTGCATCAATAGTATTTTCTTCAAGTATCTGGCGCAGGCTGGCGACAGTCAATGGAAGGAGATAGATGTGATCAGCTGTCAGCGGATCCGTCATGATGGTCGCCGGATTGGAATTGATCAAACTCACCTCAATACCTTCTTCTCTTATTGATCTTGCGGCTTGTGTGCCGGAATAATCGAATTCACAGGCTTGTCCGATAATAATGGGTCCACTCCCAATGATCAAAACTGATTTTATGGATTTGTCTCTTGGCATAATAGGCCTATTTCCAGGTGATTGATTGTGCGCAAATATAGAATATTGAGAAGTATAAATTAATATAAAACCTTATATAATGTGGTAGTCAGCCTGGATGCTTGTGTGCTGAAGGACGATTTTATTATCGGGTATGCATTAATGGGGCAAAAAAAAGCCCGATCCAGAGAATCGGGCCAGTGTAATTCCTTAAAATGTTCATCAAGGCTTCACTTTACCTTTCTTAAACACCTTGTACAATTTACCAATGTTTGGCACCAGGATAAATTCCGTTCTCCTGTTTGCAGAAAGGGTTGAAGGATCGCTTCTGTCTTCTTCGACATTAGGCTTGTATTCAGCCCTGCCGGATGCAACGAGTTGCTCAGGATTGACGCCCATTTTCAGAAGTTGCCTGACGACCATGGTTGATCTTGAAACACTGAGATCCCAGTTGTCGCTGTATTTTTCAGTCGAAATTGATCGGCTGTCGGTGTGTCCTTCGACGATCAGGGTGACTTCGGGATTGCTTTTGAGCATTTCAGCCAATTTTTGCAATTGCTCTTTGTCGCTTGGATCAATATTGCTTGAACCTGAACGGAAATTTACAGGATTGTCCACGTCGAGGTAAAGCAGGTCTTCAAGTTCACTGATTCGACTGTTACTGGCGGTGACAGCTTTGTCGATGTTGGAGAATGAGGCATCAAGTTCATTCCAGATTTGATCTATCTGGTATTGTTTGTCTTTGAGCTTAAATTCAACCTCACTGACCTTGGATTCATTCTTTTGGAGTTTCTTTTCGATGGATGCCATGTCTTTTGATAAGTTGTCCTTATCCGAGCTCAGTACTTCATTACTGCTTTTCAGTTCTGAAAGCTGAGCTTCAAAATCTGTTCTCATGGATTCCATTCTCGCTTCAAGTTCGTTTTTTTCAGTCTGTAGCTGATCAAAATTCTTTTTTGAAACACAGGAACTAAAAAGGAACATCCCCGCAATGCCATACAATACTACTTTTTTCATTTGTACTTCTGTTTTTGGTTTTGACAATAAATTTTCCGCAAAAAGAATAAAAATATTTAACAAATATTATAAAAGTCAATTGTTATTTACCGAATAACGGTCACATCACCGTATTTTTTAATGGTCACCCCGCAAGCCCTGAATTTGACATAGTAGGCATACACCCCTGGCACGACATCCTCTCCGAGATGCTTGCCAGCCCACCCGTGATTCCTGTCATTGGGAAGAAAGTTATGATCTTCAAACATCTTGTTGCCCCATCTGTCAAAGATATAGAAATCAACCACGTCATCCACTTCGGGTCCTGATTGAACATAAAACATGTCATTGCCATAAATGGAATATGGATTAATAATATTTGGCATGTATATATCGGTTTCATTCACCACTTCAATACTTGCAAATGCGCTGGATTCACAACCACTGGTACTGATGATCGTCACAGAATATTCTGCGGATGAGATTGTAGTGACGACAGGATTAAGGCAAGTGATACAAGACAATCCAGTTGTATCCGACCAGATAATGGTATCTATTTCTGATATTTTCAGGCTGGTTTGGACATTCAATTGAGCTGATTCTCCACACTCTATCGAGATGTAAG
>JBFKJL010000314.1:0-3301 GCA_041631795.1 Saprospiraceae bacterium
TCTTTGGGCATGTCAACAATGAGTTCCAATTCGTGCACAAGATCTACAATTACTACATTCATCCTCAATGGGATTTTATAGGATCAAATACCTTATACGCCAAGTTGCTATATGCCGATTATGATGAAGGATACGCTTTCATCGAACTCATTGGTGAATGGAATGATTGTCTCACGAATGACATCATGTATCTGAAAAGGCACCTGGCGGATCACCTGATCGCCAAAGGCATTTCAAAGTTTGCCTTGTTCTGCGACAATGTCCTGAACTTTCACAGTTCCGATGACAGCTACTACGAGGAGTGGTGGGATGATATCAAGGACGAGGACGGGTGGCTTGTTATCCTGAATACAAGAGAGCATATTTACCCGGAAATGGAACATGCCTTCATCCAGAATTACGCCCATTTTGGACAGCATTTCAATGATATCAACTGGAGAAAAAAAAGCCCTGGCATTGTATTTGAAATGCTCAAGAGCCTTCTCCTTCATGAAGTTAAACAACTGCAATATTGACGGTTATGGCGCCACATAAATCGGGATTCATCAATATCCTGGGTAAGCCCAATGTGGGCAAATCCACCCTGATGAATGCCCTTGTGGGTGAACGCATGTCGATCATCACACACAAACCCCAGACCACCCGGCACAGGATTCTCGGCATTCTCAATGCCGATCATTTTCAGCTTGTTTTTTCCGATACGCCAGGTTTGATATCCGACTCCAGTTACAAGATGCACAATGCCATGAACAAAGCGGCGTTTTCAATTTTCGAGGATGCCGATGTGGTTTTATTCGTAACAGAAAAAAACGATCAATACACAGGGAAGGAAAAGGTCATCAAAAAGCTGCGGCAGGCCGAAGTCCCAGTCCTGCTGGTCATCAATAAAACAGATATTTCCTCCTCCGAAGAAATCAGCGCCATCAAGGATTTTTGGGTACCCCTTGTGTCTTTTCACAGTGTGCATTGTATTTCCGCACTACAAAAAAAGGGGACCGAAGCCTTGTTGGATACCATTCTCAATCTCACGCCTGAAGGACCGGTCTATTTCCCGAAGGACCAGATCTCTGACCGGCCAGAGCGGTTTTTTGTCAGTGAGATTATCCGGGAAAAGGTCCTTTTTCTGTACAAGGACGAGATCCCTTACTCCACTGAGGTCGTCATAGAGGCATTCACGGAAAGCGTAAAGAAAGGCGCTCCGTTCGCTCATATTTCAGCAACGCTTTATGTCATGCGGCGGTCACAAAAGCAAATCCTCATAGGACGCCAGGGAGGGGCGATCAAGAAACTGGGAATCGAATCAAGGAAGGCAATTGAAGAATTTTTAGGGAAGCGCATTCACCTTGAATTGTATGTCCGTGTCAAAGAAAAATGGCGCGATGACGACAGGATGCTCAAGAGTTTCGGATATTTGCACTAGATATGGCGACAGTAATAGCAATCGTAGGCCGGCCCAATGTGGGAAAGTCCACCCTGTTCAACAGGCTCATTGGACAAAAAAAAGCCATCATTCATGACATCAGTGGTGTCACCAGGGACAGGATCTACGGCACTTCAGAATGGAATGGCAAGCACTTCACGGTCATAGACACAGGAGGTTTTGTTAAGAACAGCGACGATATTTTTGAATCCGCGATCAGGGAACAGGTCCACATTGCGATTGGGGAAGCGGACATCATTATTTTCATGACTGACGTGACGACAGGAATCACCGACCTCGACGAACAGATGGCGGATATTCTCAGGCGCCAATCCAAAAAGGTCTTTGTTGCTGTCAACAAGGTCGATAACAACAGCCGGATGCTGATGGCCAATGAGTTTTGGAGCCTGGGATTTGACAATACCTTTTTCCTGTCTTCGATCAGCGGGTCGGGGTCAGGCGAACTTCTGGATGCGATCGCGGAGGTCATAGAGGAAGGTGATGACGACGATGAACACGATATTCCCAAAATCGCTATTGTGGGGCAACCCAATGTAGGCAAATCGTCATTAACAAATGCCTTACTTGGAGAGCAGCGCAATATTGTCACAGATATTGCCGGCACCACCAGGGATTCCGTCAATACGCTGTACAAAAAGTTTGGCAAGGAGTTTTACCTCATCGATACGGCGGGTATCAGAAAAAAAGACAAGGTTCATGAAAATCTTGAATTTTATTCCGTGCTGAGAGCCATCAGGGCCATCGAGGAGTCAGATGTCTGTATCATCATGATAGATGCGGTTCTCGGCATTGAATCCCAGGACATGCATATATTTTCCCTTGCCGTCAAGCGACATAAGGGGATTGTCATTGCAGTCAACAAATGGGATCTCGTCGAAAAGGAAACCAATACCGCCCGGGATTTTGAACGCAGATTGAAGGAAAAACTGGCTCCTTTTAAGGATGTCCCCATTATCTTTACGAGTGCCCTTGAAAAACAGCGGATCATGAAAACAATTGAAATCGCCCTCGATGTGTACACCAGGCGCAAGGCAAAGATCAAAACATCCGTATTGAATGACATCCTCCTTGAAGAGATCGAGCGATTTCCGCCACCCTCCCATCGTGGCAAATTCATCAAGATTAAATATGTCACACAGTTGCCCGTCGCCTACCCTGCTTATGCATTCTTTTGCAATTACCCACAACATGTCAGAGGGAGCTACAAGCAATTTCTTGAAAACAAATTGCGCAAACATTTTAATCTCACGGGAGTTCCGATCAGCATTTTTTTCAGATCAAAAAACTAGACTATGAGCATAGAGAAAACGCGATTCAGGGGCCTATATATATTTACGCCCAAAATATTTGAAGACAACAGGGGATATTTTTTCGAATCCTTTAATGCCAACCAGTGGAAGGAAGTCGGCGAAACACATGTGTTTGTTCAGGACAATGAATCTAAATCCAAATTCGGAACCATCAGGGGACTTCATTACCAGACGGTGCCATTTGCCCAGTCCAAACTCGTGCGCGTCACGCACGGCGAGATCATGGATGTCGCTGTAGACCTCAGGAAGGATGAACCGACATATGGGCAGATCTTTACGGCTATCCTCAGCGAGCTGAACCGGCGTCAAGTTTTGATACCCAAGGGTTTTGCCCATGGATTTTCAACCCTCAGCCGGCGTGCAGTGGTCAATTACAAATGCGATAATTTCTACAGCAAAGATCATGAACATGGCATCAATCCCCTCGATGACACCCTGGGCATTGACTGGGGATTGCCATCATCCAGTTACATCCTTTCCGCTAAGGATGCCAACCAACCATCCTGGGCAAACCATATACCTTTTTCACTGTAGAAATGGCCATGACAAA
>JBFKJL010000315.1:0-3265 GCA_041631795.1 Saprospiraceae bacterium
AAGGGCCAATTACCTTGAAAATCCAAACATTGACGCCCTTTTTGGCCGGAAAGGCCTGTCGATCAGGGGCAGGCTGAAAGTCGAATTCTAGGCTTTTTCAAGACCAAGGCGCTCCCCTTCCCTGATCATGTATTCATAGGCTGCATTATAATTATTGGGAATATGGCCATCAAGGATGGCCTCCCTGATGCTGTCCTTGATGATACCAACCTCCCTCGAAGGTGGGATACCAAAACATTCCATGATGACCTCGCCGGATATTGGGGGTTGCCAATTGCGCAGCTTGTCGCTCTCTTCCACTTCCCTGAGCTTGTCGTAAACCATATCGTAATTGGACAGGTAACGTTCTACTTTGTCTTTGTTCTTCGATGTGATATCCGCACGGCAAAGCATCATCAGGTCATCGATATCATCCCCTGCGTCAAAAAGCAATCGGCGAACCGCAGAATCCGTAATATTCTCATTGGTCAGGCTGATCGGCCTCAGATGGAGACGAACGAGTTTTTGCACAAACTTCATTTTATTGTCGAGTGGCAATTTAAGGCGTTTGAAAATACGCGGCACCATTCGCGCCCCGACGTGGTCATGGCCATGAAATGTCCATCCGGATTCTTCAGTGTAACGTTTTGTCGCCGGTTTGGCCACATCGTGAAGGATGGCTGCCCATCGCAACCACAGGTTGTCTGTGTTTTCGGAGAGGTTATCAAGCACTTGCAGGGTGTGGTAGAAATTGTCCTTGTGCCCCCTGTTATTGATGATGTCAACTCCTTTCAGATTTTCAATTTCAGGAAGAATATATTTCAGCAAGCCTGTCGTGGACATCATCTTAAAACCTCTTGAAGGCATCCGGGTAAGTATTATTTTATTCAGTTCCACATTGATGCGCTCCATGGAAACAATCTCTATTCGTCGGGCCTGTCGGCAGATGCCGTCAAAGGTGGTGCGATCGATCTCAAAATCCAACTGACACGCAAACCGTAAGGCACGCAGCATGCGCAGGGGATCATCCGAAAAGGTCTTTCCGGGTTCGAGGGGTGTCACGATACGCTTTTCTTCTAGATCACGCATCCCGTCAAACGGATCGACCAGAGTGCCGAATGTATCCTTATTGATCGCAACAGCCAGGGCATTGATTGTGAAATCCCTGCGTTTCTGGTCATCCGCCAGGGTGCCGTTCTCGACAATGGGTTTTCGCGAATGCGTGGCATAACTTTCCTTACGTGCGCCCACAAACTCCAGTTCCACATCACCGTGTTTCAGCATCGCCGTCCCAAAACGTTTAAAGACAACCACTTGTCCAGCTTGACCTAAGGCTTCAGCGACCTTCCTGGCCAGGAAGATACCATCACCAACACAAACGATATCAATATCTTTTGTAGGGATACCCAGAAGTTTGTCTCTTACAAATCCCCCCACCACATATGTGTCCAGGGACAGGTCATCCGCGACACGCGAAATCGTGCGCATCAACTTCATTTCCTCGCTGTTAAAAGAAAAATTTTGTATCATACAGCAAATTCAGCACCTGTGTAATGAACTCTTATTTCTTCCAGGATATCGAGAACCAAAGTTGGATTCAGTTCGGTCACCAGCCTTGACCGAAAAGCTTTGATCTGGGGCAGCCCTCTGAAGTAATTGCCATAATGGCGTCGCATCTCCAGGACACCCAAACGCTCTCCTTTCCACTGAACAGATCGCTTAAAATGTTCCCGGGCTGCATCCACACGTTCATCCAGGGTTGCGACTGGCATGATTTCACCGGTTTCAATATAATGCCTGATCTCCCTGAAAATCCAAGGATTGCCAATGCTCGCGCGGCCAATCATAATACCATCTACACCATACCTGTTTTTATATTCAACGGCTTTTTGTGGGCTGTCGATATCACCGTTACCAAATACCGGAATATGCATTCTAGGATTGTTCTTGACTTCACCGATCAGGGTCCAGTCAGCCTCTCCCTTGTACATCTGCTTTCTCGTTCGGCCATGGATGCTGATGGCCTTGATGCCCACATCCTGCAGGCGTTCCGCAATGTCGACGATATGCCTGGAATTGTCATCCCAACCCAGCCGTGTTTTCACTGTGACGGGGAGATTGGTGGATTGAACCACAGATTTGGTGAGGCTGACCATCTTGGGGATGTCCTGCAAAATTCCAGCGCCTGCCATCTTGCAGACCACTTTTTTAACTGGGCATCCATAATTGATGTCCAGGACCTCGGGACGGGCTTCTTCGACAATCTCGGCAGCCCGCATCATTGAATCAAGTTCTGCACCGAAGATCTGTATGCCAATAGGCCGTTCCTCATCATAGATATCGAGCTTTTGGATACTTTTCCGCGCATCGCGGATCAGGCCTTCCACGCTGATAAACTCCGTGTACATCATATCACAGCCATTCATCTTGCACAAAGCTCTAAATGGAGGATCACTGACATCCTCCATGGGAGCGAGCAAAAGTGGAAATTCGCCCAATTCTATATGCTCTATCTTTACCACGCCTGCAAAACTATGTGAATTTCGGGGAAATTACCAATGCTGGAGATTGTCCACTCGTGTATTTAAAAAGTCGATTTTAGCAACTAATTGTATGAAAAAGGATAATTTTGGGCTTCTTGAGTTTTATTGACAAACCTTATTGATTAAGAGATGACTGCTGCAGTAATACTGGTGTTTATTTTGGGTTACCTTGTAATTGTTCTTGAGCATCCCCTGAAATTGGATAAAACTGTTCCCGCCTTGCTTATGGCTTCCATTTGTTGGGCCCTCCTCGCCCTGGGCTTCCGTTTTGGTTTACTGGATGTCGTTGATTCACATCATCACGTTTTCAGCATGGCCAGCGGATTTACTGAGGAAGCCGACGAAGGATTTGTCAATGCCTTGCTCCACCACCTTGGTAAAACGGCCGAGATCCTTGTTTTCTTGATTGGCGCCATGACCATTGTTGAGATCATCGACTTGCACCAGGGTTTCGAGGTCCTCAAGAACTGGGTCAGAACAAAGAAAAAGGTCAAACTGCTTTGGATCATCGGCATCCTGGCGTTCATTCTTTCCGCCATCATTGACAACCTGACAGCGACAATCGTTCTTGTAACCCTCATGCGCAAGATCATTCACAAACATTCCGAAAGGCTGTGGTTTGTGAGTATGATTGTCATCGCGGCCAATGCAGGTGGTGCCTGGTCACCGATTGGAGATGTGACGACAACCATGCTTTGGATCGGAAAAAAAGTGAGCACTTTCGGTCTTGTCAAATACCTGAT
>JBFKJL010000316.1:0-3258 GCA_041631795.1 Saprospiraceae bacterium
ATCTGATCCACATTGATATCAATCCCGAAGTATTTGATAGAAACTACCCGACACAATTGAGCATTGAGGGGGACGCTTCAATTGTACTTGGGGCGATCAGGGAAGAAATGGGGAAAAGACAATTCGTGGCACCACGAAATGCAAAAGACCTGGAGGACAAGATAAGCATGGATAATGATGCTTACGACAAACAATGGCTTGGCAAGAAAAAAGACGACCTTGTTTCACCGGGGCATTTCTTCAAAACATTGCGATCAAAACTGGACCGCAATGCCTACATGGTCGTGGACGATGGCAAACACACTTTTCTCGCAGCAGAATTATTTGACATTTACCATCCGAGACATTTCATTTCGCCGACGGATTTCAATGCCATGGGCTATTGCGTGCCAGCTTCTATTGCCTGCAAACTGTGTCATCCCGACCACCAGGTGGCGGCCATTGTAGGGGATGGTGCATTCATGATGACAGGTTTGGAACTGGTCACTGCGACGAGTAACCAAATTGCGCCGATGGTCTTTGTATTCCACGACGGAGAGTTGGGGCAGATCAGCCAGTTCCAGGCGATTCCGCTGAATCGCAAGACCTGCACAAAGATCGGGCAGTTGAATGTGGAAGGCGTGGCGATTGCGACAGGGGCGCATTTCATTGCCCTGGACAATGATCTCCAGATCGAATCCGCCATTGATGAAGCGATCAGGGTCAGCGGTGAAGGCCGCCCTGTCCTTGTGGATGTGAATATTGATTATTCCAAAAAGACCCGGTTGACCAAGGGTGTCGTCAAAACGAATCTGGGCAGATTTCCCTTCAAGGAGAAAGTACGGTTTATTGGACGGGCGTTAAAGCGACATGTGTTTGGGTAATGATGATCTAGTAATTGAATCCAATGAGATTATGGTTCCAAAAGATGACTGTGAGTATGATTCCGCAGAATATGATGGCTGTTTGCCAAATCCGTTCTCGCTTACCTGTCGTTTCACTTTTCCACAGCTGCAAAAGTGCAGGGATGGACAATAGAGAAAGGATGCCACCCAACGTGATCAGCAACAGTGCGACCTTGAATGAAAAACGCACACCGTAATCAGAGAGCTGGTCCTGGTAGATCGCGAAGTTTGTCATAACCCCTGCCAGTCCCAGGAAAAGAAGCCCGCAAAATGCATTCAACCAGGGGCCCATCCATGTCCTGTATTGAGCAGACCGTTCGATGGATCTGGTTTTGATCTTTAAATATATTTCCCTGATGAAATGAATCAACAGCATCAATACACTAAGGACAGCAGCAACCTGGACAGGCTGCCTGTGCTGAAACCATGATAATTTTCTATAGGATAAAATGCCTGCATCCAACTGATAGGCTCTGTCAGCTTGATCCAGCCTGAAAGCCACATTCCAGGGGCTTTTCTCATTGTACCGGTGAAACAATTCTTTATCCATCATAATAAAAGTATCCCCATTCAATTGCAGAAAACCCCCTCCACTATGCTTGACGTTATAAGCGTTATCAGCAAAACCCATCAAGGTGCCGATCTTTTCATAGGAGCTGTGCGGGTAATTCATTTGCTGGTACGTGCCCGTGTAGTTCTTTGCAATGTTGACAAAAGATTCATCGGGTTTGGGGAGATCGATATGCCTTTCGTTGCGATGCAATAATGTATCGAAAATGGCACGCGCAAGGTCATAGCGAAAACCACCGGCATCTTCCCTGTTGTTTTGCGCGATAAACAAGCCTGTTCCGGTCTCGGGAATAAGCGTCATCAGGGATAGAAATCCAAGCTGGGCACCGGTATGTTCGAGACATCTCCGACCGGTCCAGCCATTTTCAAAAAACGCATAAGCCACCCCATACTGTGTTCCTTTGGAGCCATATTGCTGTGATGTGAGCATCGTATGCAAGTCGTGACCAAGAAAATCCTTATACGATGTATCGCCGGCATTGAGGTGGTACAACATATATCGAGTCATATCACCTCCTGTGGATACCAGTCCGCCTCCCGGCACTGTATTGGTGAAGTCCCGGGGGATTGAAACGGTCCTGTTTTTATTCCAGACATAGCTTTTGGACAGGTTTTCCTTGAATGGGGATGGAAGGGGCTGGTCCAGACTGCTGTGCACCATGCCTAGAGGAATGAGAATATTGTCCTTAATATATTGTTCATAAGACTGACCTGATATGACCTGAATGATATAACCCGCGAGCGTATACCCAAAATTGGAGTAACTGTGGACTTCACCCGGACTGTGAACACGGTCTGGCATATGATGCCGGACAAATGTTTCAAGGGGTACAACGTCCTCTGCTTTCAAAGCTGCATCACCGATATCAGTCAGATCAAACCCGGCGGTGTGTGTGAGCAAATGATGCATGGTTATAGGCTCATCATTTAAAAAACTGAAATTCCGGTCAGGTAAATAGTTGGATATGGGTACGTGCAGGTCAAGCATCCCCTTTTCCACAAGCTGCATTGCAGCAGTCGCTGTGAACGTTTTAGTCACCGAAGCGATCCTGAATCCCGTTTTCTCAACATCTACAGGAATTTGATTTTCAAGATCGGCGAATCCATAGGCCTTTTTGTAGACGGACTGGCTGTCCTGGATGACAACCACTATGGCTCCGGGGACGTGATATTCTGCCATTTTTTCAGCAACGAGAGAATCGATGAAACTCTCAACTTCAGTCATTTGGGATTTTGTATCTGATGCTTGTGCATTTAGAGATAACAGTACCGTGAATTGAAGAACACCAAAGATAAAAGATAGGGAAAATGACCTCATATTTTGTTTTGTCCTCTGAATATACCAGTCGATCTGAATTGACCTGTAGATTTTCTACAAATGGTCATGTTTGAACGTCTGAAGTAAAAACCATAAAGATCAACTGCTTCAATACATATTGTGTCATGTTCAATCCAACTTTCCGGATCAACACAGATCATGCCCCCTCCCCAAACATGATCAGGATAGCCTCAGTGGCCTGATCTGTTTCATTCCACCACTTATGCATCACATTGGCTGGAATGAATATGGTATGACCTTCTGACAGGCTGATCCTCAGACCATCCACTTCACCTTCTGTGGTGCCTTTTATTGCCACGATGAGCATTGGAAAAGGAGCAGCTTGTTCACGGGCATCATCACGGACGCGTTCTTCCGGCTTGACACGGTACCATGCTGTTCTCAGCCCTTTTTCATAATAAAAGACTGTGAAGTTGCTTCCATGGGCTTTCCGGGTTGTTCCTTCTCCAAAAGGTATGATCTCGG
>JBFKJL010000317.1:0-3255 GCA_041631795.1 Saprospiraceae bacterium
AGATTGTTGACATCCACGCCGAGGCCCATGGCAATGTTGTGAAATCCGGGCATTTCATGATCAGCCTGGAATGTATGAGGTGGTATAAGCCATTTGACAGGTACCTGATCGGGGTATTCGCCAAGTGTCATGTAGGCGATGTTAATCAGCCACCTGTACTGTACATCATCAGGGTATTTTTCCAGGAGTTGGCTGTAAATTTTTATGGCTTCTGTTGATCCTTCCTTCAAAGTGTGTATGCCGGTACCTTGAATCGGAAAAACACAGGATTGTTCAGTGTGATTGGCGATGCAGTTTTCCTGTTCACCTTTGCGCATAAAGGCTATTGCGAGGTACTCGTAAAGCTTCCTGCTTTGGTCATTGACAGTTTGAAATTCCTGGAATGATTGTATAATATCCCTAAGTGAATTGATGGATTCGTTAACATTTCCGGATTTCAGTAGCTCAATGGCATAGTTGGCATATAGGTTTAAATCTTTTTTGCCTCTGCGCATCAACTCCGCCTGCATGACTTTTACGCGCTCACCAGCTTCATAGGGATGTCTACTCATATCCACCCTTTTGTAGATAGCACGTATGGAATCAGCCATTCTTTCGACTTCACTGCTTTCTGCCTGCCCCGGTGAGATGTTTTCACCTGAGCTACATGAGATTAGAACCAGGAAAAAAAGGTAATTGATGTATTTCATGGAAAAGTTTTCGATTCTGCAAATTTCTGGTATACGGCGATAATAAAACAGGTTAAACAAATTTTTTTCTGATCAAGAATATAATAGCTTTTTTATTTAATTATCTCCATAATTTTATATTGGATTTTAATTGACAACCGTTATTATTGTCACTTACTGCGACGATTGACGATGTCAAAGACCATGCATTCAATTTATATAGGCACAATGGTGCTTATCGTTATAATAATCGCTGTGTATTTGGCTTACACGGGGTATTCGTACTATGTGACCCCGCTTGAAGAAAGATTTTACCACGACAGGCACGATTGGTTCAAGCCCAGTGGATTGTTTGGTCATGGACTGGGCATCATCGGTACGCTGATGATCCTGTTCGGGGTTTCAATATACATTGCACGAAAGCGGTATAACTTTCTGTCCCGCCAATTAAGACTGAAGTACCTGTTGGAGTTTCATATTTTCCTGTGTACACTTGGACCCATTCTCATTCTTTTTCATACAGCGTTTAAATTTGGTGGCATCGTTTCCATAGCCTTCTGGAGCATGGTGGCTGTTGTCATGAGTGGTGTCATAGGCCGGTTCATCTATATCCAGATTCCGCGGACGATTGAAGGACGGGAGCTCAGCCTGAATGAGGTGAAGGCCATGCGGGCCGAGGCGGCAGGTCACATTAAGGGATATCCCGGGTTAAACGAAAATGTGGCCAAGGTCATCGAGTCAGTCATGTCAGATTTACGGGAAAAAAGAGGGCAAGGCAATATGTTCATTGAATTATTAATGGACAGGAAAGCATTTGCTAGAATTAAGAAATCGCTCAAAAATGAGGGGATGAAGACATCAGAAAGACGAGCAGTTCTGAGGTCCCTGAAGCAGGAAATCAATCTTTCCAACAAGATCAGGCGGCTTCAAACCATGCAAAAGCTATTCAAATACTGGCATGTTGCCCACCTGCCTTTTGCCCTGATCATGCTGATCATAGTCATTATCCACATTGCCATTACTTTGGTCTTTGGATACAAATGGATATTCTAATGGATATTCTCATAGAGCAAATTATCATTTACGGTGCTGTGTTGGCATTTTGCGTCATTGTGGTGGCCATATATTTACGTCATCAGAAAAAGATAACTGAAAACACTGAGCGAAAAGTTGAACAGGCCAAGGCCGATGGCGTACACGAACCGGTGTCCCTCCATCCGTATATTGATTTGGCGACTTGCATAGGGAGTGCGGCCTGTATTTCAGCGTGTCCGGAGAAAGACATACTGGGTATAGTGAATGGCAAAGCCACAGCGATCAATGCATCAAATTGTGTCGGCCATGGGGCATGCTTCCATGCCTGTCCTGTTGAAGCTATTTCCTTGAGAATTGGAACAGAATCTCGAGGTGTAGACCTGCCGCATGTCAATCAAAATTTTGAATCGAATATGAAGGGTATTTATATTGCCGGTGAACTTGGAGGGATGGGACTCATCAAGAACAGTGTAGAACAAGGTCAGCAGGCTATAGAATATATCGCCAAAAATAAGACGAAGCCAAAAGCAGACGTGTTGGACGTTGTCATTGTCGGCGCAGGTCCGGCAGGAATAGCAGCCACCTTGAATGCCAGGAAATTGGGATTGTCCACAGTCACATTTGAACAGGATACCCTGGGAGGGACTGTTTTTTCCTTTCCACGGGCAAAAATTGTCATGACAGCACCCATGCATCTGCCCTTGCATGGAAATGTCAAATTATACGATACTTCGAAAACAGAACTGCTGGATCTGTGGAACGAGGTCATCCAAAAAAATGGCCTCGACATTCGTGAGAAGACCAAGGTGGAGAACATCGTTCCACAAATGGATCATACATTCAAGGTCATCACCTCAAAAGGAGACGAGATCCTTTGCCACCATGTATTGCTTGCCATTGGTCGCAGGGGGACGCCGCGGAAATTGGGGGTCCCTGGAGAAGGCCTCCCCAATGTGGCGTACCGGTTGCTTGAACCGGAGCATATATCCGGTAAAAAGGTTATCGTTGTAGGTGGAGGGGATTCGGCTGTTGAATCCGCGATGTTGCTTGCAGACCAGAACGAAGTGGTTTTGTCCTACAGGAAAGACAAATTCTCGAGGATAAAACCCAAGAACCGGGAACGGATACAGGACGCTATTGATCGCAAGTCCATTCTTGCATTGTTCAACACCAATCTTGTGATGATCACGGAAAGCACAGTGACATTGAAGTACAGCGATTCAGGGGAAACCATGGAACTTGAAAACGATCTGGTCTATATCTTCGCCGGAGGTGAACTGCCCACGAGTTTTTTGCAGAATGCGGGCATAGAGATCTCAAAACGCTTTGGTTACATCGTTAAAAAACATTGAAAATCAGTTGCAGACACGCTGGACATATATCGTCACACTCGTTATTTTGACCACTACCCAGCTTTTAAGTCAATTGTCCCCGGGAGATCTCTCAGAACCTCATGCCCATTTGGAAGGGATGGCCAACTGCACCCAGTGCCACACGCTTGGGAAGAAAGTATCCAATGCCAAATGCCTCGATTGTCATACCAGGATCGATG
>JBFKJL010000318.1:0-3230 GCA_041631795.1 Saprospiraceae bacterium
GAATTGATCGATCAGGACCCCCATGATATTATAGATCTCTATGTCGGCATAGACCATGCCGTCCCATTCTATGGTCATGACTTCGGACACCGGGTTGGGGTAAAGCCGATAAGTCGCCTCATCCATAACTTCCCTGGATGAGGTCAAAAGCGCACAATATGTCGTATCGGGTTCCAGTTCGATCCAACCTTTTGAAGAGAGGTCCTTACCTTCAAAGGCGCTATAATTTGCAGGGTAGCGTGTTAATCTGAACGTGAGATTGTTGTTTGTGGTGAGCGTATCACCCTGGGTAGCGGGATTGCCACTCAAAAGTGGCACCTTGTATTCCCAAACTAAATAATTCTCGGGATCGAGTTCAAAGGCGTATCCTGTGCGTCCTGAAAGGATCAGTGTGTTGCCATTATTTAAAAACTGGACACTCGACAGTCCTGTGGAATACATCGGAAAGGTATCCGGGTGTGTTTTTGTGACGTCAAATGTCGATGGTGGAAAGACATTCCCTGGAGACAAGTAGCGCCATTCATACATGTCCCATGGTGGATTCACAACATTCACTGTGGAATAGTTACTCCCTGCGCGGTTATTGAAGACAGCAATTTTACCATAATGCGGGTGCCCGGGATCGACAAAATCATCGATCCAGTGGGTGTCGTGCTGAAAAAATAATTTCTGATCCGTCGAGTCTCCTTGCCTGTAGGTTTTGGGGTTGCCCCACCTGTACATCAGGTCCCCGCCGAGGTTTGAGAATCCACCGGTGTGGCCCGATGCTTCCTGGGACGTTGTCGTGTGATCAATGATCCAGAACTCATCGAAATATGGAACACTCAAAATAATTTGATCCAAAACGGGATTATAGTCAAGAGCATTGCTGTGATGCCAGTCCGGGTGACCGTCCGGCCGGCCGTAGTTAACATCGATCAGTTCGGGATGATCGCCCACAACGCCGAAGTTGTCTTTTGCGGGATCAAAATCCTGGACCAGGTGATCCCAGGCGTGCCATTCCCAGACAATGGAATCGAGGACAGGATCGATTTCAAGAATCCAGTCTGGCCATAATTCACCCTGGGCCAGGGTAGATGTGTCCCTTCCTGCCGCCAGGCATTCTTCAGCGGTTTTCAATTCCCATGCTATGGCAATAATGTTACCTCCCGGCGTGAGGGCAAAATCATGATGCAATCGGTTTATCGAATCATTCATCTCGAAATCCCAGAGAAGATTATTGTCCCAATCGCGGATTTCAAATATGGCGCCACCGCCACCTGCCCAAATGGGATCGCCAGCGACAGCGGCATTTCTTTTGGATTTGTACAGCAGGCCATCCCTGGTCAGGTAGGCAGTGTTTCCCGGTCGCCAATGAGCTTCGTCCGGCCATTCATGAACGATCTCCCCACAATTGTTCAGGAGATACACGCTTGACTGGTTGTGCGGGTAGATAAGATTATAGCCGTCGAAAGTTTTATTCTGGTTGTATGACAAAAGCCCCACTGTGTTTTGGGCATTCAAACAAATGATCCCAAGCAGCATCCCCGTAAGAGTCGTGATCAGGGCTTTTGTGTTAAAATAGTTCATTACTATCAAAAATTTGGATGGGCCAAGATAATGACCAATTGGTTAATTATGCATCCATTTAATTCAAATTATTGAATATGTCGCCTCGAATATTCCCGGGACTCGGTCAGTCGCCCTTCTTGAGGTTTAAATTTGATTTGATCTTCTTGTCACTGGATAAGTCGTCAAAAGATTTTTTAATAAACCGTATGACATTTTTTTTGGCCCTTTGATCAAGGTAGTCTGCGCGATTGATATGATCCAGGATCGCCTGTTCTTTCAGCCGAAAGGCTTCGACCACCGGTTTAATCTCCTCAAACGTCGCTGAGTTATCCATAAAATATCGTTGTGTCACGCGTGTGATGGGCAATTTTTCTGAAGGCACAGCATAATCTGTATCGATCAATCCGCAATAGTCAAAATCGTAGGGTAAGGCGCTGAGCGCCTTTTTATGGGGCTTTTTTATTGTTCTTAAATTATGTTTGCTCGTCACACCCCAGTCCGGGTTCGCAATCATGTACTGGAAGAGACAAAAAGTTAAAAAATCATATCGATCGTAGGCCTGGCGGTTGGCTATCCCTTTCTCAACGAGAATACTGTTTGTCCTTTCAGCAAAATGGTCCTGGTGTTCAATGATAAGCCCGAGCGTTTCCTTTGGCCCTTTTTTGATGTCGTCTATGATGATTGTGGCCAACTTTGAACGAAGTGCAAACGTATCGATGATATGATATAATTCGTATATCAAGTGTTCTTTCCTGAGATGATTTTCGTAGACAGACCCCATCTTGCAGGGGAATAATATCTTGAATTTGTCGCTTTTGGAAAACCCCAATGAATCGAGTTGTTTCTTCTTGAAATTGACTTTTAAAGGAGGCTTGGAACAAATTTGACGGCGCATGTTGCCGGATGTTCTCAGTCCAATATCAAAAGAAAGGGCTGATCCTCCCGGGGATGTATATGAAAGAACAGATTCAAGGTAAGTTTCCTCATCATTTTTGTACACCTGTTTAATTGCAGTCGAAAGACGAAGTACCGGAGACGGATCATTGAAGATAGTGGTAAAGATACTCCTGGGCTCACCAACTGCTGGTTTGGATATAAGGGGAGTCCTGGACCCGTCGAGCAGTCCCCTTTGGAAAAAACCGTCCTGCCATAAAAGGATCTCCCCATGACGTCCATTTTTTATGCCGGAATCGACCAGGATGATCCTGTTGTCCCGATATCCCGTTATTTCTGACATAGATGTATGTCCTACGATTATGGAATTCAAACCAAAGGATTCGACCAGATCAGCGAGGCCTTGTCGTTCAATGACATGAGAAGACGCATAACCTCTGTACCACAATGGGCCATTTTTATAAAATAAAGTGTGAAGTGAAGAATCCGATGCGATGTGTTCAGGTGATTTGTAAATGAGATCATTCCTGAAAATTGTGTTGATTTCCTCCAATGAAAATCCTAACCGTGCCACTTGATGAGAAATACCCCCGTGTACAAACAAATTGTCATTGATGCTCACAACGATATTCTTTGACGACAGCCATCTTCCGAAAAATGAATTCTGATTGAAAAAAGAAGCGTACTGCCTTAAGGTTATCCCGCTGGTGTACGTGTATTTTTGATGGATGTAGTCGAGATGATTGTTCATGACCATCACCTCATGGTTGCCGAGAAGGAAATGC
>JBFKJL010000319.1:0-3207 GCA_041631795.1 Saprospiraceae bacterium
ATTGTGTGGTTGTTGATATATGCCTCGCAATCAATATCCACCGGTGGCAGAAAACCGTTTTCGCAATCTTCAAAAACAGGCGGTATCTTGTCCTCCACTGTGATATATCCCCAACAACTGATACTGCATGGAAGCAGTGTAATGGTGACTTCGATCAACTGTCCCACGTGTTCATCCGTCACATAATCACCCGGCAGTTCAGTTCCGTCAGGGAGCTTCAATACGATATCGTAATTGCCGTGCACTGCATCCGGGAACACATCGAAAGGCGGATCCTCAAGGATCATATCCACAGTGATGATTGAAATACAATTTTCACCAATTGTGACGTGTATCTCATCATTGCATGCCAGGTTGATATTCTGGCATTGTGCAGATGCCTTGCTACTGCCAAGCGTCATGAAAATCATAATCATAACAGCAACGCCGACCGTCCCGGTTAAGAAACCATTCAGTTGTGTAAGTAAAGGTCGCTTCATCTTAATTTATTTATAAATCAGTTGTTATCAATTTGTAGATGACGACTACTTGAGTACGATCATCTTTTTCGTTGTCGTGTGCGTTTCAGTGGCCAGTTGATAATACAGCATCCCAGTCGCATTAAAGACAGCCTGATTCAGCTCTATCTCATTATACCCCGCCTCAAAATGATCTTCAACAGAATACAAAAGCTTACCTGTCATGTCCAGGACGCTGACACTTGCAGGGCCTGGTGTTGGCAGCACAAACCTGATCGTTGTTTCCTGGTCAAACGGGTTCGGTACGTTTTGCAACAATTCAAATCTCCCTTCATTATGGACAATGACATTTTCATCTATATCCATATGTTTCGTAAGGATGCTTCCATTTGAATCGTAATACACTTCAGTTCTTACGGGGCTATCGGCAAAGCCAAGTCCCAGTTCTGTGAAATCATCTGTTTGCGACGTGAAGACCATTTTAAAGAGAAGGTCTTCTTCCCTGACCTGCTCTATCCCTGTAGCATGCCAGGAAACAGCAATCACGCCTTTGTCTATCATTTGCCACGCCACATTGTCATCCCTGATATCCAAAACGGCAGGAACAATATCGACAAGCTGGTATCGTGAATTGTCAAATGTCATTGTGAATTGAACTCCTGCCAGATCAATATTTTCAAGCGCATGGATATCGGCAATAAGCTGGTCTTCAACGATTGATTTTTCTATGAAAAGATCAAAGGACGCAGAAGACCGATGGTCAACAAGGATAGACTGCGCATTGGATTGAGCACTGTTATTGACATCACCAATCTTGACCCCCACAAAATCCGCGCTATTCATGTCCGAATCGATATCGAAGTAATTGATCACTTCCCCGAAGGGGAATGGCGCTTCATGATCTGTGAAGGAAAATCCCGCATCTACAAATCGCCATGAATTATTGAGTGGCAGTTTTTCATATATACCCAGGATCAGCTTTCTTAACTCGACGAGATCGATCGCTGATACCGATGATGAATTATTGGCATCCGCCGCTATAATCTTGTAAGGGCTATCGAGTTTTTCAATACCCAGGATATGCCTTTGAATTAAGACTATATCAAGTGTTGACACGCCATTGAGGTGGTTGTCATCCCTAAAGGCTTCGACCGAATAATCATTGTACATCGCGACATTTGCGAAGGCATAGTGTCCGCCTTGTGTCATTTCATCCCTTGGATATTCCGGCATCGAAGCCATGAGAGTCACTTCGACTTCATCCACTGATTCTGCGGTTTCAGTTTTAATGTCCCCTTGCAGAACAGCCATTGTACTGGTAGTATCTTCATCGGGACATGCATTGACATTGTCCTGGAGATATATGTTAACCGTACAGAAATCTTTATTGGCCAGTCCGGTATTTGTATTATCCCAAAACCAAACCCGTACCTGCTTGAGGCTGACATTTTCACCATTTGGCAGGTCATCACAATCAAATGTTAAACTGGGCTGGATCGTATTTTCAGAGAATGATGCCACCACAGTATTTGACGGGCAATCATCTGTCGTACCGAGATCCAGATCAGACGCCCATATCTGGACGCCCCATGGATCTGAAATGGGCACGACAACATCTCCCTGGCAGTAAGGCGTCGGGGCTTTGTTGTCTCTGACATTCAGGATCTTCGTACACTGGTCTGAGTTGCCACAATCATCTTCCACAGTCCACACGATAAGGTGCTGCCCGTATTCAAATGTACCGGATGCGTCATTCGATGATCCCGTTCTGTTTATAGATCCATCATTGTGAAAATCAATGGTGTATGACCATTTCAGTTTATCCTGGCAACCTGCAGAGTTTGCATTGACTGCAGCTGTGACGCCTTGAACATCTACAAAACAGCGTGTATTGGTGAGGGTGCCGTTCACAATGCTTGTGGCACAAGAAGCAGCTGATATTCGTGGTCCATTCGTGTTCATCAGTTTGATGACCTGATCGAAAGTCCAATATTCGTTGGGTTGACACCAGTCAATCACAGTCCAGTGGCGGATCAGTTTTTGACAAGCTTCATCAACATAGTAGAATAACAAGTCTTCGTATGTATAGGTTACGCTGCTGCATGGGAAGGAATCCCTCTCCCAACGTGGATAAGCAGCTTCGACAGGCAATGTATTGGGGTCAAGGTCTTTAAGACTACAACCCTGGGTAATTGTATAGTTGTCCGGCCAATCTATATCCTCATCGTCGAAGTCATTGTTGTTGACCACCGATATATTCTGAAAGCAGGACACCGAGTTCCCTGATTGGTCCTCAGCCCTGAAAGATCTTCTGATCACCCCTTCCTTACAATCATTGATTGATATTGCCGGATTCAGCTCTGTGATCGTCACATTACAAACATCTGTTGCAGAAGCTTCGCCAAATTGAGACAGATCAGAATAATCTGCATCACAATCGATCGTCATATGTGGAGGACACCAGATCTCAGGCTTTGTGAAGTCCTGGACATTGACATTCACCATACATTCATTGTGATTGCCGAAGTTGTCTATGACTCTCATGGAGACCATGACATCTTGCTGGAGGTCATTACAACAGAAGGAAACTTTCTGAGTCCATCCGCATGGGTCCTCAACTTCCATGACGTAGTACGCCTGGGCGACCGATGCACGGTCGGCATTCCAGTAACCATCGCTGTTCACGCGCACGAAGTAATCGCCTTTGGCCGCACCCAAATGCTGGTCTGAAGGCTCATTGGCTGCCCAG
>JBFKJL010000320.1:0-3200 GCA_041631795.1 Saprospiraceae bacterium
AAATGACCCCTCCTATTCTCGCCAATTTTATTTTTACAACATTGGTTATTTTGTACTTCTTAATAGCGTTTCAGGCATTTTAAAACCAAAATAGATTTTTAACTTTGTGCTATGAAATTTGGCGTAATTGTATTCCCGGGGTCCAATTGTGATGACGACATGATCCATGTCCTCAGTACCGTCATGGGCCATGAGGCCAGGAAGGTCTGGCACAAGGAAACCAGCCTTGATGCGCATGGTTCGTTTGATTGTATCTGTTTGCCCGGCGGCTTTTCCTATGGCGACTACTTGCGCTCAGGGGCCATCGCCCGGTTGAGCCCGATCATGGAAGATGTCATCCGATTTGCTCAAAAAGGAGGTGTCGTTTTCGGTATCTGTAACGGCTTTCAGATCCTTTGCGAAACAGGTCTCCTGCCTGGCGCTTTGTTGCGCAACAAGAACCAAAAGTTCATCTGCGATAATGTCTACCTGAAAACCATGACAAACAACAGCCCCATGACATCCGGTATCGCCAGGAATGCCATCCTTAAAATCCCTATAGCCCATGCGGATGGCCGCTATCACGCGGATATAGACACCTTGCAAATGCTTGAAGACAATGAACAGGTCGTTTTTAAATATTGTGATAGCGATGGCAATGTCACAGAAACAGCCAATATCAATGGATCGATCAATAATATCGCAGGCATTACCAATGAAAAACGCAATGTCCTCGGCATGATGCCACACCCCGAAAGAGCTTCAGAAGATATCCTGGGCAATAAGGACGGGAGGGTCTTGTTCAAATCCCTGATTTCAATTCTCGAGGAAACCCTGGTCTAATCATGCATGGCCACAAAGGTCATGGGACCGTCGTTGGGCGTCAGAATGTCAAACACTTTTTCGACAATATTATACCCATCATAGACGCGGACCAATAATTCTGACTGAGGGGGCGCTGTTTCAATACAGGCATAGCACAGGACAAAAGCCTCAAGACAATATTCTTCATTGAGCTCATCGACAAGCCTGTAGAGATTGTCTTCATGGCCCAGGCCATCCACTTGAGTTGGTTCAGGATCCCAATGATCAAGGATGTCATTCACTTCATCCCTGACAAAATTGGCGTCATTCTCCAAAACAGCAAAACAGAAATCGCTGAATTCATCATCGGTACACGCTTGAACCAGGAAGAATGAAAGCACTGCCAACAATATAATTCTCATACCGCCTTTTATATAATTGACGGATTTAAACCCTATTTTGTAACAGGTCTTATGCTCAATTATACTTGTATCGGCCATGTGTGTATGGACAAAAAGGGGAACGGCTTTGTTCCTGGCGGCACTGCTGCTTTCGTGGCCAAACTCGTATCCGGGCTCGGCCACAGAGTCCACATGATCACGAGCTGGGGTGATGACTTTGTATTTGAAAAGGATTTTGAAGACATCTCCAGTCATGTCATTAATAGCCCGACGACGACTATTTTTCAGAACATTTATTCCGGTCCGGAACGCGTCCAATACCTCCATCAAAAGGGCGATGATCTGCATATTGATGCGGTGGACATAAAAGGTGATATTATCCACTTCTGTCCCGTGATTGATGAAGTGCCCATTGAGCTGGTTGCACAAATGAACACAGCTTCCTTCATCGGTATCACGCCCCAGGGTTGGCTCCGAAAACCACAGGCTGATGGTCTCATTGTGTATAAGGCAATAAATTGGTCAAAACTGCAAAGTGCAGATGCTATCGTCATCAGTCACGAGGATGTGCCAGCATCAGACCTTCATGACATTATTGAACAAGTGCCCCTCCTTGTCGTCACCGAACATGCTATCGGGGCCAGGGCATATCACGCAGGCCAGGTCAGTTTTATGCCGTCCTGGAATACTAATCCTGTTGATGCAACCGGCGCGGGGGATGCATTTGCCTGCGGCTTTTTCATGAACTACTATCACACGAAAAATATTGAGCACGCCCTTGGATATGGCCATTGTCTCGCTTCAGTGTGCATTGAACACCAGGGCATTCCTTCGGGTGATCTTAAAAGGGTCACGGACCTGAGGTTCAGGGATTATCAAAACCTTTATTTATGAAAGTTTTCTCGTCGTATCTTATTCTTCTTTCAGTAGCCCTGGCCATGCTCTCCTGTATTCCTAAAGGGTCCGGGCCTTTATCCAAAGAAGGGCATACGATTTTTGTCCTTGGCATAGCACAGGATGCAGGCTATCCCCAGGCGGGATGCCAGAAAAATTGTTGTACACCTTATTGGAACGGTCAGAGAACCAAAAGACATGTCACTTCATTAGGCATTCGGGATAATCTGAGTGGTGACTTCTGGATCATCGACGCCACACCCGATTTCGTCAGCCAGCTGGCAGCCATGCAAGCGCATTGTCCAGGCCAGTTGAAAGGTATATTTCTCACACACGCCCATATCGGCCATTATACCGGACTGATGCACCTGGGACGAGAGGCCATGGGTGCTCAGGATATTCCTGTTTATACCATGCCACGCATGAAGGCCTTCCTTGAACAAAACGGCCCCTGGGATCAACTTGTCAATCTCGGGAATATTAAGCTTTTCCCCATCTCGGACAGCACTGATGTCGATTTATCCAATGGATTGAAGATTATGCCATTTATTGTACCGCACCGCGATGAATACTCGGAAACTGTCGGTTTTTCAATCCGTGGCAACAAATATTCCGCCGTCTTCATACCCGATATCGACAAGTGGACCCGATGGCACATGGACGTCAAGGACGTTGTCGCCTCTCACGACATTTCCTTCCTCGATGGCACATTTTTCAGGAACGGGGAAATACCCGGACGAGACATGAATGCCATTCCACACCCATTCATTGAAGAAAGCATGCCCCTTTTCAGGGATATGGAACCCTCCCTGAAGGCGCGGATCCACTTCATCCATTTGAATCACACAAACCCGGCGCTCTTTGAAAGTGAAGCACAAGAAGATATTGCCCAGGAGGGGTTGCGCCTGGCCCATGAAGGACAGGAATTTGACCTATAAATTGTCTTTTTTGAAATGCCTGTGAATGATCGAACTGATGATGACGGACAGCAGGCAATAGACCACGAAGAAAATGATTCCGGGTGAGAGTTTTGAATAATTGATCGTTTCAATGACACTGTCAGTCCCCCTTGTGGAAATATCCGAAAGCTGGGCAGAGATCAGGCCGTAAAAGCCGATATAT
>JBFKJL010000321.1:0-3191 GCA_041631795.1 Saprospiraceae bacterium
ATATTCTTTCAAAACGGATGCCCTTGAGGAAACTGCCTTCTTTCGTGGACATCCAGATGAAGAGGGGCTTACCTACTACATGGTCGTGCGGGACAAAACCCCAGGCTCTTGAATCTTCACTGTTGTGCCTGTTGTCTCCCATAGCCCAGTAGTAATCCTGCTTGAAGGTATACGATGAGCTTTTTTCCCCATTGATAAAAATGTCCCCATTGCGGATTTCAAGATCATTGTCTTCGTAGACATCAATGACCCTGCGGTAAAGGGCGATATTTGCAAGATCGATATCAATGGTCGTGCCTTTCTTTGGTATCCAGATGGGCCCGTAATTGTCTATAGACCAGGATGGAAAGTTTTTTGGATCATGCGGAAAGAGCTTGCGTGGTTCCGGATTATTTTTCTGAATGGACAACTGCACACCGAGGGCTTCCATTTCTTCAACCTGGGTGCCATCAAGAAAGAAACCGTAAGGCTTGTTGGCCGGACCGACGGCATCACCTGCATCAACGCCAAAGTCTGCAAACCTTCGTGTGTTGACCTGGGCCGGATTATAATTGGCCGCGTAGAGAAATTGCATATGTTTTGGATTGGTTGCCTTCTCTCCATTGATGTAGACCTGCCGGTCAATGATCTGGAGAGTATCTCCGGCTGTGGCGACGCATCTCTTGATGTAGTGGTCTTTCTTATCCACCGGGCGAACGACAAAGTCTTTTCTTCGCACTTTTTTGGCCAGTTCCCTGTCGTATTTCAGGAAGTCCTTGTTTCTTTCCACCTGGCCAACCGTGTAAGATCTTTGGCTGGTAATGTATACGCTGTCACCCACCGGCCAATTGAACACGATCGGCTTATTGCGGTCAATGGATTCCATGGCTTTGAGCCTGTGGTATTTCAAGTTCGGTTTTTTCAAATAGGATTCTGTGCCCAGGAAGGGCACCCTGTTGTGCAACAATGGGACCATGGCTACCGTCATGGGCGTCCTGATTCCATAGCTTGCTTTCGAAACAAAAAGGAAATCACCTACCAACAGGGATCCTTCCATGGAAGGTGTTGGTATGACGAATGCCTCTATAAGGAACATCCGTATGAAAGCAGCCGCAAAGACTGCAAAAACGATGGATTCGACCCACTCTCTCAGGGCTGACTTATGATACGGACTTTTATTCGTTAGCTTCTGAAGTTTGCGTTCGTCTTTTTCTTTGCGTGCCTTCCTGACCTCCTGCATCCACTCGGATTCCTTCGTATAATTTGGACCACCGTACTTTGCGCTTTCATCAAATGCGATCTTGAAAAAAGAGGCCGGGGCATAAATAAACGCAAGTGTGCTGTCCAGAAAGCTGTATTGACCAAACGAACGCACCAGGTTGATGGCCATCCCAATGAAAATGAAAAAGTTGACGATCGGGATAAGCAAAAGTATAGGCCACCAATCCGGTCTGCCAATCATTTTGGCCCATTCAATGAAATTTAATCCCGGGATCAGGCCATTAACGGCTTCGACACCTGCCTTGGGGAATAAAAAATACAAGCTGATGCTGAGCAGGACGTAACTGATGATGAAGAATAGTAAGACTGTCAAATTCTAATGTTTTGGACCACAAAGATAACAAAGTGCTTAAGTTAAAGACCTGTTAATTAGGATGAGTTGTTTTGAAAATATGATCAACTCAAGGCATTTATCCACAAACAAACTAGTCGAGATCAAACAAGTAAGCCACAATGAATTCAAATCCAGGGCCGATACCCCCAAGTGCACTGTTTGTACTTAAATTGGCAACAGCGCCCAGCCTGAGCGCCGTATCCCTGCCGCCGATCTCGTCAAAAATATATCCCCCCTGGATTGAAAAAGCACTGACAGATGAATAGGCCATGCCTGCCCAGAATACCTTTTGCATTTCAAATTTGGCCCCAATCATCAGATCGATAAGTTCAGGACTTGTATAATTCAGGTTGATGAATGGCTCTATAAAGTAGTCAAATCCATAGAGCTGGGTCCCAATGCTGGCAAAATAATGGCGCTCTCTCTTGAAATCGCCACCCGACAAAAGGATCTCACGGGCAAGGGCCTGCTGGGAGGCAAATCCAACATAAAAGACATTCCCGTCAAATTTCTCGGTATTGCTGATATAAGAAAAACCAAAACCAATCGAAGGATAAAATGACGATTGCCTTGACGAGAAGACCAGGGGATCGCCATTGTCATTGAATACTTCATTGGCCGGGTTATAGGCATACTGGAAAGCAAAAGCAGATATTCCGAGGGAAAGCTGGTCATCCCGCCCAAGCAATTCGCGCATTTTATACGCGTAGTTCAATTGGAGACCAGTTCTGGACGTGGGGCCGGTTTTATCGGCAATGATCGCCCCTCCCGCTGACATATTCATGTCCAGGAAGGGGTACTGCGCTGAAGCAAAAATGGTCCGTGGCGCGTTATCAAATCCAAGCCATTGCTGCCTGAAAATGCCTGAAAACTGTAATTCTGTCGTTTGCCCGGTAAAAGCTGGATTCCACAGGTGTTTGAAATCACCCACAGCCGATATTTGGGGCATTTGCTGGGCAAGAGCCACACCAATGAAAAGGACAAAAGTCAGTAATGTCAATAGATATTTCTTCATCAGTCGCGAATTATTGTGATGGTGTTCTTAATGGAGAATTCACCAAATTCAAGAATGTAGTAATATGTATCGGCCGGCAGTGGCGTGCCATCCCTGAGCCCTTCCCACCGGAATGCATCGACCTGGTAGCCCCTGTGTTCATACAGCACAGCGCCCCACCGATTGAATATGACGAGCCTGTTTTCAGGAAATGCTTCAAGGCCCCTGAATTCCAGGGCATCATTCAAGCCGTCACCATTAGGCGTTATGACCGTCACGGGTTTCAGGACTGACAATGGGTCATTGATAATGCATAATTCCACACTGGCCACGGCAGTACACCCGTTGGCATCAGTGACAGTTACGGTGAAAGTTGTTGTCGAATCGGCTATGGCGATAGGATTGGCAATTGTATTGCTTCCAAGGATGGAACCGGCATTATCCCATTGGTATAAAATTCCACCTGAGGCTTGAAGCTGAAATTGTTGCCCTTCGAGAACGCAGGTGTCCCGTGTGATCATCGGCATGGGTGGGGGATTCACAATGACTTCGACCTCAGCGACTTGTTCGTTGCCCGGACAGTCATCACTCACGACGACTGTA
>JBFKJL010000322.1:0-3163 GCA_041631795.1 Saprospiraceae bacterium
GCACCGTACAGGTCGTTTCCATGATAGGTTAGGTGCTATTGTTCTGGCCCAGGTAGTCTTTCAGCCGCACCATGGCCACTTCCAGGTATTCGGTCGGTATGGCTGTATGTACGATCCTGAAAAATCCTTTTTTCCTGTGGCCAAAACCCACTCCCGGTGTCAGCAGGATCCCAGTTTTATTGTAAAGTGCCATCCAGAATTCCATTTCAGCATCTTGCGCGTCTCCGCTGACAAACCGTGAGAAATTAGCCCACACAAAGAGACTGCCGTGTGCAGGAAAGTAGGGTATGTCCAATGCCCTCAGTGTTTTGATGACCGTTGTATAGCTTTTTGTGATATTGGCCTGGTTGACACGAATGTAGTTTTCAATAAAGAGCGTATCGCTGAACAGTTCACCAACTGCCCATTGGGTGAGATTGGACACCATGTGGGGGATGTTGACATTTTGCATAGCCCTGAACATGTCGTTATTGAGGGTATGGCTTACGCCAAAACGAAAACCCGACATGGCGAAATCCTTGGACAAAGCGTAGATGTGATGCAGGTAATCGCTTTGGTGTTTGGCCATGAGTTGTGCAAAAGAATGGAATTCGAATGGCGATGTATAGTCACCGGCGATCAGAGGATTGGTGGTGTCCAGCATCGACAGGGCATAGATCTCGTTGACCACGAGGTGGATCTTGTGTGCCATACACCACTCCGCAATGCTTTCGAGCTGATCCCTTGTGTAGACACAACCGGTGGGATTATCCGGGGTTGTGATCAGCAGGATCCTGAATGTTTTTCCCTGTTGATCCAGGGTCTTTTTTGTCTTTTCAAGCATTGAGACATCTACATGGGATGGCATGCTTCCATGATCGTCATATTTGTTTGATTGCAGATCAAAACGTTCCATCCCGCTCTTGATGCCGAGGTCGTTGGTGTACATGGGATAGGAAGGCGCAGGAATGACCACAATGTCACCGGGATTGGCCAGGACAAATGACATTACCTCAAGTGTTGCCGAAGCACCTGCCGAAAAAAGGATATTGTCCGCTGCTATCGAAGGGCTATGAAAGTGGGTCCTGAGAAAGTCGGCCATGATCTCACGAACAGTGGGATGGCCCGCAGGGCTCGTATATTTCAGGGTCCATTCCGGCGGTTGTCCAGAGGCCAGGATCTCTGACATTTTTTTCCCGATAAGATGGTTGGTCACACAATTTTCCGCCACATTCAGGGGAAATGCTCCCCGAGGGTTATCCCCGGGATGGTACAGGTTCCTGGACGCTTCCATAAAAATGTCCAGGTCGATGCGGGCAGGATTTTGCGATAGCTTCATTCCCCTTGCAGATAAACTTCCATGAGGCAGGACCTTTGATGTGGAATTTTTCTGTTGACCAAAAATCTTCTTCCAGAACATCTTTGCGATTTTGTGTAAAGATTGCCATTTTAAAGTGAATTAAAGACTGATGATTAAGCTTATGTCGATTTCCACGATGTCATCCTATTGGTTCTTCTTCACTGTCCTGCTATTCTGCGTGGCATTTCCTGATGCCGGCCTGCATGGCCAGGAACTCAAGGCTATGTCGTTTAACATCCGATATGACAATCCCCGCGACGGGATCAACAGTTGGGCGCAAAGAAAAGCTTCTGTGGTCCAACTGATCAGAAACCACACCCCAGATGTTCTGGGCATCCAGGAAGGCTTGCTCCACCAGGTGGATTATATGACCGGGGAATTGAAAGGTTACGCCTGGGTTGGGGAAGGGCGAGACACCTCAGGTCGCTCCAATGAATTCTGTGCCTTGTTTTACCGTGAAGACAGGTTTGAGCTGTTGGACTCGGGCACATTCTGGTTGTCAGAATCCGGACAACGGGGCAGCGTGGGTTGGGATGCTGCCCTGCCGAGGATTTGTACTTATGTCTTGTTGTTGGACAGGCCCTCACAAAAGGCTATTCTCGTGATGAATACGCATTATGATCACATTGGGCATGAAGCACGTGAAGGTGCCGCCCAAGTTATGCTCGATACGCTGGCCCAAATGGATACAACACATACAATCTCCACTCTATTGTTGGGAGACTTTAATGCGCTTCCCGGGAGCGCAGCCATAAGAAGCATTTTGTCTGTCATGGATGACCCTTTACAATTGCCAGGTATCGATCTGGATGGTCCTTATGGGACTTTCAATGGCTTTGACGTCGAACGTGAACTCGACAACCGGATTGACTACATTTTTACGAAAGGTGTACACGTGCGCACATATGCACATATTCCGGACCGACGCGACGATGGTGGTTTTGTATCAGATCATCTTCCAGTTGTCGTCACTTGTGAACTTTCCGGGAATTAGACCACATTCCGGAAAGAATGGGATAGGTCAAAAGCAAATAAATTGCTACTTTCAGGACATTGAATGATTTAAGAGCTATTAGTGAAATGAACGCAGTCATTGGTATAGATATAGGGGGCACTAAAACCAAGATCGGCCTCGTGGACAGGGAAGGCCGGTGCCTGGCAGATACATATTTCAGGACCCGCGAATTTCCGGATATAGAAGACTACCTCGACAAGGTGAAAATTACGGTCGACGAGCTCTGCAAAGGCTATGATAGCGGGTTGAAGATCCTGGGTTGCGGTATTGGCGCTCCAAACGCGTCGAGCAAAAATGGCACCATCGTCCACGCGTCAAACCTTGTGTGGAAAGGGGTGGTCCCCATTCTCGACAAACTGTCCGAAAGGATGGATATGCCCATGCGGATCATGAATGACGCCAGTGCCGCCGCCCTTGGCGAGATGCTTTTTGGCGGGGCCCGGGGCATGCGGGATTTTATTGTGATCACGCTAGGCACGGGCTTTGGCGCGGGCATTGTATCCAACGGCCAACTTGTGGATGGATATGATGGCTTTGCGGGTGAACTGGGTCATATCGATATGACCCTGGGTGATGGCCGGTTGACCGGACTCGGTGTCCGGGGAGGTTTGGAAGCGTATGTTTCGGCAACTGGCTTGAAACGCACGCTCCTCTACATGCAGTGCAAGTATATGGATGAAAGCCGGTTCAGGTCCATTGCTTTCAATGATCTGCACGGCGAAGACATCACCCAGGCAGCTGCTGAAGGCGACCTCATCGCCCTGAAGGCTTTTAATTACACGGCCAAAATCATGGGCCTCGCTCTGGCC
>JBFKJL010000323.1:0-3160 GCA_041631795.1 Saprospiraceae bacterium
ACTCAATTCAAGCTCCGAGATCACCGAATCAATCTGTTCACGGGCCTGCTGCAGTGAATCATTTCTATCATCAGAAAACTCAATGTCCATGACCATTTCATTCAGGTCCATCATTTCCATCAGAAAATCCTGGGGCAACTTTGACTGAGCATCATCGAAAGAGACATTGAACATCTCCAGGAAATATTTTATCCTCAGGTCATCATTCTTTAGTGTTTTATAAGCCCTGTTCAGCATGGCAGATCTTTGCAAAACCTCGGTGTCGTCTTTCCCCGCACCATTCCTGAAAACATCAGGATGCCATTGCCTGGATAATTTGTAATAGTTTTTCCGCACTTGTTCCTGATCGGGAAACAGTTCGACAGGTATCCCTAAGATTTCAAAATAGTTCATGATCAGAATAATCTTGAAATATCGAGACCAAGGGCGTAGATCATCAGTATGATCAGCAGAATAAAACCTCCGAGGGTGGCATATTCTATAACCCTATCTGAAGGTTTAACGCCAGTCAAAACTTCAAAGATCAGGAATACTACATATCCCCCATCCAGGGCAGGAATGGGAAGCAGGTTGAGGAATCCCAGTAAGATCGAAAGCATGGCTGTCATACTCCAGAATCGTTCCCAGTCCCAGGTTGTCCCAAACATTTTCCCGATGGTGATAAAGCTGCCGAGACTGTCTTTGGCCTTTATCCTGCCTGTGAACATTTGACTGAAGGCTTTGATCTGGTCTGTCAGAAAGGTCCAGGATTTATTCAAACCACCCGGAATGGCTTCAGCGAGGGTATATTTTTCCTTCTCCATTGTAATAAAGCTGTCAAATCCCTTGCTGACAATACCTATTTTGCCATCTTCACCTAAGCTGATCCGGAGATCAAGCGTATCAAATTCGGATCTCAGGATTTTCAGGTCCACCTTTTGAATATTTTCATCCCGCCCTTTCAGGGCTTCCTGGAATTCGTGGAAAAAGGGTGTGGATGCGCCATTGAATCCTATGATCCTGTCTCCGGTCTCAAGACCACCAGACTCGGCCGGACTGCCCTTTGCCACTTCGTCGATGACATATGGGATCCTCGGTCCGATCAGCGTGATATCCCTGTTTTCGTATTTCGTCAGATCTTCAACAAATCGTGCATCTATAGGCAGGGATACCACCTGTCCATTGCGCATGACATCGATTTGCCGGGCTTCATTGATGACGATCTCCTTGGTTATGATGGCCGGGTTGAATTTTTCAAATGCCAAATCTCCAACCTTCAGGAGTTTGTCTCCATCCCGCAAGCCCATCTCATAGGCCAGGCTGTCAACAAAAACCCCATCCTTCAGCTGGTCATTTGGGATATAAGAATTACCATACACCCAAAGAAGGGCAATGAAAATGAGGATGCCGAGAATGAAGTTGACCGTTACACCACCGACCATAATAATGAGGCGCTGCCATGCCGGTTTGGAACGAAATTCCCAGGGCTGAGGAGGTAAGGCCATTTGCTCCTTGTCAAAACTCTCATCGATCATTCCTGCGATCTTGACATATCCTCCAAAAGGCAACCATCCTAAGCCGTATTCAGTTTCGCCTTTCTGGACTTTAAATAGAGAAAAGCCCGGATTAAAAAACAAGTAAAACTTCTCAACCTTGGTTTTAAACCATTTGGCAGTACTGAAATGTCCGAGCTCATGCAATACAATGAGAATGGAAAGACTGAGTAAAAATTGTGCTATCGTAATCCACATATTGGTTAAGTATCTTCTAAAACGCTAATATTCACACGTTAATATCAATTCTGCGTGTGCGGCGCAAAAGTAGTAATTAATAACAGCATTTGCAGGCTGCATGTTTATAACACATATCATTTAACTTTGTCGTAATGATTATATTCTACATCAGTGAATCATCAAATCAAAAAGCTTTCATTTCAGGCAATGAGGTCAAACATCTGACCAAAGTCCTTCGTAAAAAGATTGGCGACACGATCACGTGCACGGATGGAAAGGGTACAAGGTACACTTGCCAAATCCAATCGTTGACCAGGGATCAGGTGCAGCTGGCTATCATAGAAAGAGAATTGGTTCAGAAAACAGTTTCCGGACCGGAAATCGCAATCGCGCCTCCAAAAAACAAATCGCGCTTTGAATGGTTTCTCGAAAAATGTGTTGAGATCGGGGCAGATCGTATCATACCTCTTTACACAAAGAGATCAGAACACTACCGGATCAACGTGGCGCGAAGCCAGAATATCATCAGATCTGCATCTCTCCAAAGCCTCCGTTTCTCATTTCCCGAACTGAGCAGGGAGATGTCTTTCAGGGATGTCATCAACAACTATGGCCAGTCTAATATCCAGAAATGGATCGCCCACTACGCTCCCGACAATGCCCAATTATCCGAAGTTGCCGATATTAAACTGGGATCAGTCATACTCATTGGGCCGGAAGGTGACTTTACTGAAGAAGAACTGGAATATGCAAAAGACAATGGATTTACTGAAGTCAACCTGTCCGCTCATCGCCTGAGAACGGAAACAGCCGGGATCGTTGCTGTCACAAAGCTTGTCAATTGATCCTGTGGTCTATATACGCATTCCTGGAAAATTCACCGGGTTGGCCTTCGGGATGATGTTTATTCAAGCCGGACACTTTCTATTTTCTTAAAAATGTCCATGGGCAGAGCTTTCACGGATGCCTGGTATTCCGACCAGTCTCCTTCGATAAATGCATTGACAAGACTGACGACGCGTGTTGTTTCAGAAACGGCTTTATCCACTGCAAGCTGTCCATTAGGGCCAGGAGCCCCTTTTGCAGCTCGGAGGTATCTGCGAGCAGACCTGAGGTATGTCGTCAGCAAATGCGCATCGTCCCTGTAGCCGCCCCCTTCCCCGGGCAGAAAATACTGGTGCATCAATGTATCAATCTTTCTCTCGATGACTTTACTTTTTGCCTTCATGTCCTTTTGAATACTGTCGTGCTGAACTTCGATGATCTTCCGATACAGTCTGACCTGGTTCTTTGCTTCTTTCAAGTTTTCCAGGGCTTGGGTCGCAATTTCGACAGTACCGTTAAAGTCTGCCATGGCTTTGTATTTTGCTTCTATATCAGACACGCTTCTGTCTGTCCTTGGATCATCGCTGACCGTCAGGAAAGTAGAATCAACGTCATTTCCGTAT